>JBHIBW010000200.1:0-2261 GCA_046759265.1 Thermoplasmata archaeon | reverse complement strand
TGGGACCGGTGGGAGATGCGGGTCCACAAGCGGCTCATCGACCTGGACGCGGACGAGCGCGCCCTGCGGCAGTTGATGCGGATTCAGGTGCCCGACGGCGTCAACATCGAGATCGTCTTGCGGGGCTAGTCGGGGGCGGTTCCCGCCGGCCCAAACAGTTCATCGAAGACTTTTCCCTCAGCGGATCGAAGCTGCTTGCTGACCGCCGCCTTCGACACGCCGGCGATCTGGGCGAGCTGAGACAGATCGGTCTGGGCGGGCGACTTGTAGTACCCCAGCTCGTGGGCAAGCTGAAGGAGGTGTCGCTGCCGCTCTGTCAGTTCGCCCAAGGGCTGGAGGTCGGTCCCTGCGACCTGGCGCGATCTCTCCACCGCGTAGTCCATCCCCAGGCGGTCCAGGATCCCTCGAAGATCGGACAGCTGCGCGTCGGTGGCGTGGAAGGAGACGCGGGTCCGTTCCGCTTGGATGATGAAGGGTCGTGCGGGCAGGATATCGGAGGGGAGCAACGCGAAGACGTCGCCCATGCCCTCGGTCATCGAGACGCGGAGGAGGGCCGTGTATCCCGTGCCCCCCTCGCTCACCTCCAAGAGCTCGAAGTGTCGGAGCCCGTACTTCTCGCGTAACTCCAAGGCTCTGTCTCGCACCTCCTCCGTGGAAGGACCAGGATGCCGCCGGGCAATCCGGGCCAGGAGGGTAATGTCCTCTCCCGCGAGGCGGAACGCTTGGACGACCTCCAGTGATTCATTGTGCTCAAAGAATTGGCTCGGGAAGAGCCCCAGCTCGACGAGATCGGCGGTGAGAAGGGAGAGCGTGACGAGGCGCATCGATCCAGTGGTTGACAGGTAAACCTTCATACCCATATATGAGTGGGCCCGCTGAACGAGCGGGTACCATGGGAGAAGAAGAGGACGTTTCCGTCATCACCTGCGACTTGAATGGCCTTGTGGAGGAGTACGGCGCGGGGGCCGAGGACATCTTCCAGTACAAGGCCGAAGAGCTCGTCGGCAAGGAGTCCGTGGCGATCTTCCACCAGCCGGACAAGGTGGCGACCCTAGTGCCGCGCCTCCTGCAGACCGCCGTCGAGGAGGGCAAGTTCGAGGAGGAGGTTACCCTCGTCCGGAAGGACGGCTCGGAGTTCCCTGCCGTGCTCACCGTTCGTCCCGTCTACCGGGAAGGGGAGCACGTCGGCTACATGGGGTACACAGAACCTCTCTGAGGGTCCCTCGTGGCCGCGAAGAACGCCGAGGCGCAGGCTACCGAGGGACAGCTCTGGATCCGGGCCCTGCGGGCCCCGTTCCTCGTCGCCTCCATCCTTCCGTTCCTCGTGGGCGTCCTGGCGGCCTACCAGGCCGCGAATGTCTTCGACCCGCTGCTGTTCGCGTTGTCGCTGGTAGGGGTCATTCTGTTCCACCTCGCCACGAACATGCTCAACGACAACTTCGATTACCGCAGCGGCAACGATCTTGCAGTCGAACACGAAAACCCGTTCGCAGGGGGCGGCCGCGTCCTGATCACCGGCCGGGTCAACGTGAACGTCCACCTAACGGTTGGGCTGGCCATTTTCCTCGCCGGCATCGCCGTGGGGCTGGTCATCTTCGGCCTCCTGGGTGGTTTCGCGACCTCTGCGGGTCAGCTCCTCTTCGTGATCGGCGTGATCGGGGCCGGTTCGGTGTACTCCTACGTGGGGCCGCCGTTGAAGTTGGCCAACCGCGGGCTGGGGGAGTTCTTCGTGGGACTGGCCTTCGGACCTCTCGTCGTCGTAGGGGCGTTCCTGGTCCAGACCGGGACGGTGACCCTGGGAGTAATCTTCCTCTCGCTTTCCATGGGCCTCCTGGTCGCGGCCATCCTGTGGATTAACGAATTTCCCGACGTTAGCGCGGACGTCTCCGTAGGGAAGCGAACATTGATGGCGCGAGTAGGTCCGAAGCGAGCCGTGAACGTCTATGTGGGGCTGCTCGCCGCGGCCTTCTTCATGCCCATGGTGGCCTCCCTGCTGGGGGTGGCTCCCCCAACGACCCTCCTCACGCTGCTGGCCCTGCCTCTGGCGGTGCGGACCGCGCGGGGCCTGCGGGCCAACTACCAGGATCCCCACGCCCTTATCCCGTCGAATGCGGGAACGATTGGGTTGACCGTGGTGTTCTCGCTCCTGCTCCTCGCCGGGCTGGGCCTGGGCATCTTCTTCAGCTTCTGACCTCGTGACCCGGGAGAGTGGACCGAGCGGTGTCCGTTCTGCAGACTATTAACATCGGATTCGAAGAGGG
>JBHIBW010000199.1:0-2283 GCA_046759265.1 Thermoplasmata archaeon | reverse complement strand
GGGGCGACCTGCTCCAACACCGCATCCAGCTGCTCACTCAGGATGCGATCCGACTGCTGGCCGACCTTCGGATCCCCCACGATGGTGGCGACCTCGACCTCCATGCCGTCGTTCTGCAGCTCGTCGTACATGGAGACGCCGGACAGAATCGTGTTGACGTCCGCGTCCTCGGGGTCGCTGGTCCCGAGTTTCATCGCGGCGTCCAAATTGGCTTGGCGCCCCACCACGGGACCCGGGACGTTGGCTTTGACGCCCAGGTCGTTGTCGCGATCGACGCACAGGACCAGGGCCTTCATGCGCACGGATTCATCAAAGGCGCCCTATTTTTAGTTTCCTAGGTGGGGACTCCGAAATGAATTTAACCGCGCTCTAGGTTCGCCGAGGGGGGAGTCCGTGGAACTCGCGTGGCACGGCCACTCATGCTTCGAAATCCGGGGGAGCCGGGCCGTGGTGTTGGATCCCCACGATGGCCGTTCCCTGGGCATCCCACCCCCCATGGCGGCGGCTGACTTTGTCTTCGTGAGCCACGACCACTTCGACCACAACGCGACCCGGTCGGTTCGGGGTGAGCCTCGCATCGTGGACCGACGCGTCGACGGGAAGCTAGACGGCCTGGCGGTGGAGACATTGATTCTGCCCCATGACGACGTGGGGGGCGAGAAGCGGGGGTTGGTCCGGGCGTATCAGCTTCACCTGGATGGCATGACCTTTCTCCACCTCGGCGACGTCGGCGCGCCCCCGGATGCGGTCGAGTTGGGAACCGAGGAACGGATCTCCGTCCTCTTCGTCCCCGTGGGGGGCGTCTTCACGGTCGGGCCGAAGGAGGCGATCCAGTGGGTCGAGGCCATCGACCCCGAGGTGGCCGTCCCCATGCACTACCGCGTCGGCGGCCTCTCACTTTCCATCCGCCCCGTGGAGGAGTTCCTCTCCCTCACGTCCCGGCCGATTCTCCGCCTCGGACAGGCGGTATCCTTTCAACCGGGAGACCTAGCCGGAAAGCCCCAGGTCTGGGTATTCTCGTTCTGAGGAAGCTCAGCTCGTTAGAGGTATATCCGCCGCCCTGCTTCCCCTACATAGGCGGAAATCACGTTGACACCGCAAAGAGCCGCCGGGGTCCTCGCCCTCGTGCTCGGTGTGCTCGGTGGGATTGGGGGATTCCTCCTATTCGCCTTTGTGCAGTGCGAACTCGAGATCGGGACCGGGCTGTGCCTCGCCAGCTCTCGCCCTTACGAAACCGCAGGCATCGTCGTGATGGTCTTCGGAGGCATCCTCATCGTCCTCGGAGTCCTGCTCCTGGGCGGAATCTTCCGGGCGGGTTCCGCCCCGGTACCACCTACAACGAGCGCAGACACCGAGACCCATGGTCCTGGCAGGTACTGCCCCGAATGCGAGGCACGAAATCTCCCTGAAGCCGCGTACTGCGCCTCCTGCGGCACGCCGTTACCGGCGGGGTAGGCTGGGCCGCGCGAGGGACAGGCGGAGCAGGGCCACCGCGTGTGTGACCAACTAGTACAGTCGGAGCCCCTCTTCGATCCGCCCCAGCTCGATGGGGGTCGTGGGCGTCCCCGTTACCGCCCCCCCATCGTTGGCCACGACGCAGGCTCCGAGTTGGGGGGTCCCGTAATTCGCCGTGGCGATAAGCGGTGTGACCTTCAAAACCTCCTTGAGGAGAGCCAACTCCTCCTCCGTCGCATGCGGATGGCAAATGGCCCCCCGGTTTGTTGCAACGCCCGCGGATCCCACCGTCTTCTGGCCCCCCAGGGTGGCCCGGTGAACCTCCACGCCGAAGACCTCCTCCAGCTCTTGGACGGCCCCTTGGCCGTACCCCGGATGACAAAGAGCCCCGTGGTCGTTGACCAGGATGTTGTTGCCGACGGCGTTGAGGCGATGCTCCAGGACGTACGCATCCAAGCCCTCCAACTTCGCGATCTCCTCGTCACGAGCGAAGCTGGTAAGCAGGCTCGCCCGGGAGTTCATGGCCATGAGGCTTCCGACCAGAGAGGAGCCCCCGATGTTCATGCGTATCGCGCGGACTCCCAAGGCGTCCTCCACGCGGCGGAGGGCCTTCGCGGGCACCGAGGGGGACGCGATCACGGCGCCGTCGTTCGTCGCGGCGAAGACGCCCAGGTACGGGTTGCCCTGGAAGTCCACCTTACGGAGCAAGGCCCGGCTCCCTCCCGTGATTCCCCGGCGGAACGGCCCCAGGGACGGCCCCTCGCCGCGGATTCGTGCCTAGGATGAGGGGGCCCATCAGGCCTTTCAGGCTTCCGGCAGGGATACCTC
>JBHIBW010000198.1:0-2288 GCA_046759265.1 Thermoplasmata archaeon | reverse complement strand
GCGGGGAGGCCCACAAGGCCGCGGTCATCGGAGACACGGTCGGCGACCCCTTCAAGGACACCTCGGGACCGTCCCTGAACATCCTCATCAAGCTCGTGGGGAAGGTGGCGGTCATCTTTGCGCCGCTCTTCGCCCTCGTCGCGGTGGTGTGAGTCCCACAAGCCTTAAACCGCCCCATCGGCTAACGACCCCGGGAAGGGTGTGACGGCCATAGCGGCGGGGATACACCCGGTCCCATCCCGAACCCGGAAGTTAAGCCCGCCTGCGTTCCCTCTGGTACTGCGGTGCGCGAGCCCGTGGGAAGGTTGGCCTCGCAAGGGTCGTGGACCCCTGGTCTAGGCGCGCTAGCCTGGTCACTTCGGTAACCGGGTGAACCGTTGCCGTTGACGGCCAACGGGTCTGCGGAACGCTGTCAGCCCTTCCCTCACGCTTCCCCGGCGTCGGTCGCAAGGTCGTCCAGGTGGGACTGCGTCAGCCCCTTCCCGAGAACGCCATCGGCCCGTCCCTGGATGCGTCCCCCCTCGAACAGAATCAGGGTGGGCACCACCTCGATGGTGTAGGTGTCCCACAGGGGGTTGATCTCCTCCGAGATGTCGACCCGGACCTTCTTGACCGCGCCGGTGTCCTTCTCGCGGAAGAGGGGGAGGAAATCCTGGCAGAAACGGCACCACGCAGCGTAGAAGAGCGTGAGGACGGGCCCTTCCGCCTCCTCAACCACTTCGTGGAATTCGTCGGGCGAGGTGACCTGCTCCATTCCTCCCGCCTAGTCCCTCGTTGCATATCAAGGGGGCGGACAGCGTGCGGGGGAGCCTTTATAGCGACCCCTCCATACCCCTCCCCTTCTGCGTGATGGGATGGCTAACCTCAGCTACAGCCAGGAAATGAAAGGCTACCTGGAGGAGCTGGACCGGGAGGCGGAAGAGTGTTACACCGTCGCCCGCCGCGCCCGGGCCCGGGGGCTGGACCCGGAGCTCACCGTGGAGATCCTCGCGGCGGAGGACCTGCCGAGTCGGGTGGAGCGGCTCCTCGAGGCGTACGGCCTGCAAGGGGTCGGGCAGCGGATCCGGGAGCTGAGTGCCCACCACGACCGGGAGGAGACCTCCCTCCTCCTGGCGCGGGAGCTGGCCCAGGAGCCGGGCCGGACCGTGGAGGAGCGCATCGAGCGGGCCATCCGAGCGGGCCTCGCCCTCCTGACCGAGGGCGTCGTGGTGGCCCCCTTGGAGGGGCTGGGGGGCGTCCAAGTCAAGCGGAACGAGGACGGGACCAACTACCTCGACGTCTTCTACGCCGGGCCGATTCGGTCCGCCGGGGGGACGGCCCAGGCCCTCAGCGTGCTCATCGCCGACGTCGTCCGCCGGGAGCTGGGCATCGGGGCCTACGAACCGACGAAGGAGGAGGTGGAACGCCTGAAGGAGGAGGTCCCCCTCTACAAGCGTCTCCAGCATCTTCAGCACACCCCCTCGGAGGAGGACATCGAGCTCGTCCTGGGCCACTGCCCCGTGGGAATCAACGGGGAGGGGACCGAGGAGGAGGAGATCAGCGGCCACCGGGACCTCCCCCGGGTGGAGACGAACCGCGTGCGGGGCGGCGCCTGCCTCGTCATCGCGGAGGGGCTCTGCCTCAAGGCGCCCAAGATCCTCAAACACGTCCGGAACCTGAAGATCGGTGGCTGGGACTTCCTAGCCCGCTACCTGGATGAGCGAAAGAATGGCGAGGAGGAGACGGATCAGGAGCCCAGCTTCATCCAGAACATCATCGCGGGTCGCCCGGTCCTGTCCCATCCAAGCCAGAAGGGCGGGTTCCGTCTCCGGTACGGCCGGACCCGGGCGACGGGGCTGGCGGCCCTCGGGGTCCACCCCGCCACGATGCATCTCGTCGATGACTTTCTCGCCATCGGGACGCAGATCAAGGTCGAGCGGCCGGGGAAGGCAGGGGCCGTCTCGGCCTGTGCGTCCATCGAGGGACCCTTGGTCCTCCTGGAGGACGGCAGCCTGGTGGAGGTGTCCACGTTGGAGGAGGCCCACCGGATTCGACCCGAGGTAGTGAGCGTGGTGGATCTGGGGGAGCTCCTCGTCGCCGTCGGCGAGTTCCTGGAAAACAACCACGTCCTCCTCCCCGGGGCCTATGGCCTCGATTGGTACCGGGCGGAGCTCGAGGCCCACCGGGGTCGTCTTCCCGAAAATTGGGAACGACCGTCCTTCGAGGAGGCGGTGACGTGGTCCCGGGAGTACGAGGTCCCGATGCACCCCCGGTTCAACCTCTTCTGGCACGAGCTCTCCGTCCAAGCG
>JBHIBW010000197.1:0-2292 GCA_046759265.1 Thermoplasmata archaeon | reverse complement strand
AGATGTGCTTCCAGGCCGTCCAGATGGCCCTGGAGGAGGCCGACCTCGGCCTCGAGCAGGTGGACGCGGTGGTCTCCGGATCCGCCCCCGACGCCTTCGATGGGGTCCACATGAAGGGGGAGTATCTCCTCGACGGGGCGGGGGGCGTTCGCAAACCGTACATGCGCGTGTTCACGGGCGGCGGGACGGGCTGCTTCTCTCCCATCGCCGGATGGTGGCACGTCGCCTCCGGCGTAGCCGACGTGGCCCTCGTGGTCAACGAGGAGAAGATGTCGTCGATCACGCCGCACCCTCAGTATGCCTTCGCGAACATCTGGGACCCCATCCTCGATCGGCCCCTGAACCCGAACCTGGTGTGGATCTTCGCCATGGAGATGAACCGCTACATGACGGTTCACGGCATCCAGAAGGAAGACATTGCGCGGGTGGCCGTCAAGAACAAACGCAACGCGGTAGACCATCCGGCCGCCCAGCTCGCGGACCCGAACATCACCGTCGATGATGTCCTGAACTCGGAGGTCATGGCCTGGCCCGTCCAGCGGCTCGACATCAGCCCGCCCAGTGATGGCGCCTCGGCCCTGGTCCTCGCCAGCGAGGAGGTGGCGCGGGAGGTCAGCGAGACGCCTGTGTGGATCTCAGGCGTGGGATGGTGCATCGACTCCACGATGTGGACGAATCGGGACCTGGTCTTCCCCGAGTACCTCGCCCGGGCCGCCCAGCAGGCCTACGGCATGGCGAAGATCGAGAACCCTCGGAAGGAGGTGGACGTGGTGGAACCCTACGATCCGTTCGACTACAAGGAGCTCCACCACCTGGAGGGCCTCCTGCTGGCGGACAAGGGGGAGGCCCCGACGCTGACGCGCGAGGGTGTGACCCAGCGGGACGGGGAGCTCCCGACCTGTCCTTCGGGCGGGTTGATGGGGGTGGGGAACCCCATCGCGGCCACGATGGGCATCAAGACCGGCGAGATCTATTGGCAGCTCGCGGGGAAGGCGGGTCGCCGCCAGGTCCCGGGAAGCCCCCAGGTGGGGGTCTGCCAGGCCTGGGGCGACCTGATGCAATTCTCCAGCGTGATGGTCATGAGGGCGTGAGTCGATGGAACCGAAGTGGCGTGGGACCCCGCTAACCGCCGCCGACATCGCGGAGGGAAAGGTGGCCACCACGGAGTGGCGGCCGGAGGCGAAGTACGCCTGGAGCGCGGGGGAATCCATCGGTCGGTTCCTGGAGGAGCTCCAAGAGGGCCACCTCGTCGGACGGAAGTGCGATGTGGACGATGCCGTCCTCTTCCCGCCGCGATCCTTTTGCCAGGAGCACTTTGCGCGAACCGGCGAGTTCGTCCGACTGAAGAACACCGGGAAGGTGGAGACCTACTCCATCTCCTACCTGGACACCGACGCGCAGCGGCTGGAGGAACCCATTCTCGTCGCGGTGATCTCCATCGAAGGGGCCGCGGAAGGGATGGGTTTCATGCACTTCCTGGGCGAGGTGGACGAGCACGACGTGTCGATCGGCATGCGGGTGAAGGCGGTGTGGAAGCCCAAGAAGGAGCGAGCGGGCTCGGTCACGGACATCCGGTACTTCAAGCCGGTGTAGGAGGAGGCACGTGGGCGAATACCGGCGATGGGAGGGGGACATGGAGGCCCTGTACGTCTACACCGCTGGCGTGGCCGGGGAGCGTTTCTTCCAAGAGATTCGGGACAACGAGCGCCTCATGGGCACCTACTGCCCCGAGTGCGACGTGACCTACCTGCCGCCGCGTCTCTACTGCGAGACCTGCTTCTCCGAGCTCAACGAGTGGGAGGAGATCCCGAACAAGGGCCGGGTCGACGCCATGACGGTGGCGTACGTCGACGAGAAGGGGGAGAAGCTCGCCCGGCCCAAGGTCCTGGCGATGGTGCGCTTCCCCGGGGCCAAGGGGGGCCTCATCCACACGGTGGACCTGCCGGAGGAGGACGTGTACCGGGGGATGGAGGTGGAGGTGGTCTACCTGCCTCGCGGACTCCGCCAGGGCTCTTTCCTGGACATCCTCCACTTCAAGGCCATCTAAGCTCTCAATTCGGATAATCTGTCCGCTGGCTTTTAATGCAAGTCCCGGGCACGGAATCCTCATGCTGGAGGCCGTCCCGAAACCTCGGATGAAGATGAAAATCTGCGCCGTCGGGGAGGAGGCCGTCGGCAAGACGAGCCTGATCCACCGATACGTCGCCGACAAGTACGAGGACGACTACATTCGCACCATCGGGACCCTCATCAGCAAGAAGACCGTCGAGCTGGACGGAAACGAAGGGGAAC
>JBHIBW010000196.1:0-2313 GCA_046759265.1 Thermoplasmata archaeon | reverse complement strand
ATCTCGGGTCGACCTTTTTGATTGTCCCGAGATCGGGCAGATGGTCGTGAGCCGAACGGGCCACGCTCTGGTCCTGGGCCAGGTTGGCTCTTCCTTAGACCCGGAAGACCGATCCGCGATCCTCGGCAATTTCGCCTTTGGCGCTTGGTCATCGTGGATATCCCTCGATTCAATCGATCGATTGGAAGGGGTGGAAATCGGCATCGACGACCTTGGTCGGGGTTTGGTCGTTTGGGAAGCTAGCGGTGAAATGGTTGCGAGTCGGTTCCTACCCGGCGCGGGTCTCCTTGAACCTACCCGGGTGGCGGACGGGTACGATCGGCCCCGCCTGGCGATGCACCCCGCCGGCGACGCCATCCTCATCTGGGGGGAGAGGGAAAGGGGGACGAGTCAGCTCCTTGTAAGGCAATTTGCCGCAGTCGACGTCGAGCCGCCTCTCCTCACGCTAACGAGCCCGCAGAATGGCCTCAGAACCTCGGAGCCGACCGTGACTGTAACGGGGCTGACAGAGGTAGGAGCTAGCGTTGTCGTCAATGGCCTCGACGTCGCCGTCATGGACGACGGATCGTTTTCCCTACCGATCGGGCTGTACGTTGGGACGAACACAATCACCGCGACCGCGACCGACGCCGCCCAGAATGGAGCCACGGTTTCCCTTGAAGTCGAGTACGTCAACCCCATTCTCGATCTGGAGCAGCGGCTCAGGGACGCGATCGAGGCATTAGGCGGCTCCAATGTGCTCGTCGCCCTCCTCGTCGGGCTCCAGGGAATCTTCGTAGCGGCGATCGTCGTCCTCTTCTTCCTGTATTGGAATCAGCGCCGTGGACCTCCGCCCGGCCTGAGACGAGGGATTCAGGGCATGGGCTCTGGAATTGCGAAACTGCTCGGACGACGTGGCTCCCCGCCGGGGACCTCGCAGGAAATAAGAAACCCAGGCCGGACAAATCCCCTCAGAGGGATCGAACGTCCTTGGCCGGCCACGCCAAGAGATGACCCGTTGCACCTCACAATCAAGGAGCGAGTTGCGCTCCATCTTCTTGATCGCGTGAGGGATGCGAACAACAGCGAGGTTCCGCAGGGCCTGACCCAGGCCGGGATCGCAGAGGCTGCAGCCTTCGAGCGACGCCACTTCACCGAGTACGTCCGGCCCTTGATGAAGGAAGGGCTCGTCGAGGAGAGAAGCACGCACGTCGTGGGCGCCCTCCAGCGCCAGAAGGCATACCTCCTGACCGGCCCCGGAAAGCATCGAGCCCTGGCCGTGCGGAAGAGGATCGGAAGAGCCAATGTGGAAGTCCGGGACTCGTCGGGGACGCGAGAGGCGACCTTCGCGGATGCGGTCGCGGAAGCTCCCCGGTCGCTCAACGTCCTCGAGATGGTCCGGGAGGCGATCGAGCTCGGGACCGTGGATATTCGGCCGCGGTCACGCCTGTGACGCTCGCCCTATAGCCTGGTCACGTTCCGTTCTTTCGACGAGCGGCCCCGAATGTCGCCTTGGACGGCCACGCTGGTGGTGGCCTAGGATGGCCTATGGAAGGCTTTTAGGGTCAACCTAGGGATGCCGTGACACAGGGTTCCCCGGCACAGTGCGGACATGCTTTGAATCCGGGGCTCGGAGAGGTGAGAGTAAATGGCTCGAATGGTTGGTGCGTGGGCGGCCCTCTCGATGTTCGTTCTCGGGTTCGGCATGCTCAGCGGTCTTGTGGGGCCTCCCGCCTCCGCAATCACGATAGGCTGGGACGTTCCGCAGTTTCTGGCGGACGGTGTGAACCCCATGTTGGTGGTCGATCCCAGTGGCAATGCCATCGTCGCATGGAGCGGTCGAAATGTGCTTTGGTCCAGCCGATTCGACCCCGACCTGGGTTGGGAGCCCCCAGAGGCCATCCCAACTGTAGACCACGGCAGTCTTGGCGAGCTGACAGATCTCGCTATCGACCCTGATGGCAATGCGATTGTTCTCTGGGATGAATGGAGGTCAGAAAACCCTGAGTCGATCAGGATTTACGCGAGCCGCCACCACCCCGGTGGAGGATGGGGAACGCCTGAATTCGTCGGTTACGCTCGTGGCTATCATAACGCCCAGGCTGCCGTCGACGCCCGCGGCAACATCCTTGTGATTTGGACATACGAAAGGGACGACTACGAGATTTGGGCAAACCGATTCGTGCCACGTATGGGATGGGGAAGTCCGATCCAGGTCGGAGAGGGGGGTCCGGTCTGCGGGTTTTGCGGGCTCTCCCTCGACTTCGCAATGGACCCTGCTGGGAATGCCATCGCGGTCTGGACCCCTTGGGATGACGATCGGACGATATGGGC
>JBHIBW010000195.1:0-2334 GCA_046759265.1 Thermoplasmata archaeon | reverse complement strand
AGTTCCCCTTCCACATCTGGCTTCCCGACGCCATGGTTGCCCCCACCCCCGTAAGTGCGTACCTCCACTCCGCCGCGATGGTCAAGGCGGGCATCTTCCTCCTGGCCCTCTTCCTCCCGGTCCTGGCCTCGGAGCTCTGGGTCTACGTCCTCCTCCCGCTGGGGATCGGGACGATGATCCTCGGCGGCCTGCAGGCGATTCGTTCCACGGACCTCAAGCGCATCCTGGCCTACAGCACGATCAGCCAGCTCGGGTTGCTCGCCTCCTCCTTCGCCTTGGCCACCGTTCTCGGGCAAGGGGCGGGGCTCCTGCACACGGTGAATCACGCGGTGATGAAGGGGGCCCTCTTCCTCGTGGCGGGGACCGTCATCTACGCCACGGGGATGAGCGACATCCGGGAGCTGGGCGGCCTACGTTGGAGCATGCCGCTGACGGCCATCGCGTGCGGATTGGCCGCGCTTTCGTTGGCGGGGATCCCGCCCCTAGGAGGCTTTCTCAGCAAGGAAGCCTTCTTCGAGGCGACCTGGGAGGCAGGACCCTTGTGGGTCGCCATCCTCGGGGTGATCGGCGGGGGCCTCACCTTCGCCTACGCCTGGAACTTCTTTGCGCGGCTCTTTCTCGGACCCCGACAGACCGGGGTCGCCGAACCCAAGGCCCTGGCCATTCCCGCCCTCATCCTTGGGGGCCTTGCCCTAACTCTGGGAATCTTCCCTGCCCTGGTTACCGGGCTCATTTCCGGAACCCTCCCGGTGGGCGAAGTCTTCGCACCCTCCCTCTTCACGTTGGATGGGCCGGCCGTCATCATGAGCCTCCTCTCGGCCCTCCTGGGGCTCTTCCTCATCTGGCGATACGGCGCGAGCCAAGCCCTCTTGCAGCGGGTGGCCCGAGGGCTCCGGCGCGTGACGCCGAATCGGGCCTACGGGGCCTTCGTGGGCGGGGTCCAAGGGGCCGGGCGAAGGGTGGGTCTGCTCATCCAGAACGGCTCCCTGCGGCGGTACAGTCTCGTCCTCATGCTCGCCGTTGTGGCGGCGCTCCTCGTCCCCCTCATCCCTCTCCTGGGGGCGCCGCTCCTCATCGATACGGTGGTAACCCTCCCGGGACCTGCCTCCATCCGAACCCTCGCGCTGGCGATCATCCTCGTGGCGATGATCGTCTTCGCCGTCCTGGCCGCGCTCCTTCGCACGACCCTCCACGCGGTCCTCAGCCTCTCTGGGATGGGGTTCCTCCTCGCCATGGCCTTCATGCTCCTGAACGCGCCCGACCTGGCGATGACCCAGGTCCTCGTGGAGCTCGTCTTCCTCGTCATCTTCCTCATTGTCATCTACAAGCTTCCACTCCGGGCCATCAAGGCGTCCCCCCGACGACGCGCCTCGGATATCCTCCTGGCCATCGGCATCCTCATCGGCATCGTGGCCATCGTGAACCCGTCCCTCGCGACGTTCGCGCCGGGGTCTTCGGTCGCCGAGTTCTACCTGGGGCCCGACCTCGTGAACGAGACGGGCGGGACCAACGTGGTGAACGTGGTCATCACGGACTTCCGGGGTTTCGACACGCTAGGGGAGATCGCGGTGATCGCCCTGGCGTCGCTCGCACTCTACACCCTCTTCCGGAGGCGTCGCCCTGGTTAGCGTGGTGGCGCGGGTCATCACCGCCACGGTCCTCTACGTCGGGATCCTGTTCTCCATCGCCCTCTTCTTGGCGGGCCACAACAGCCCGGGGGGCGGGTTCATCGCGGGCGCCATGACGGCGAGCGCCTTCGCCCTCCTGTACGTCGTCTTCGGTCGCGAGTACGTGGAGACCCGGTTTCGCATCCGTTTCCGCTCCATCGCCGCCTTCGGGCTCGCCATCGCCGTGTTCTTTCTCCTCCTCCCCCTGGCCTTTGGCCTCCCGCTGCTGAGCAGCCTCATCTGGACGATTCAGCTCCCCCTCATCGGGGAGGTCAAGCTGGTCTCCGCCGTGGGATTCGACCTCGGCATTTACTTCGCGGTCCTGGGCGCGATCCTCACCATCGTGCGCCGGAGCGCAGGAGGCGAGTCCGTTGGTTAGCCTGCTCGCCCTCGTCATCGCGGCCCTCTTTGCCATCGCCGCCTACGCCATCCGCCACGGGAACACGATTCGGGTCGTCATCGGACTGAGCATCCTCGCCAACGCGGTGAACCTCCTCATCATCTCGGTCGGGTTCAAGGGGGACATCGCGCCCTTCCTCGGCGTCGCGGGGACGCCGGCCGATCCCCTGGTCCAGGCCCTCATCCTCACCGCCATCGTCATCGGCCTGGGCGTCACGGCCTTCGCCCTGGGGTTGGCCTACGTGCTCATTCGCGAGGAGGAGAGCAC
>JBHIBW010000194.1:0-2384 GCA_046759265.1 Thermoplasmata archaeon | reverse complement strand
GGAAACCTCTTCGACCTCGATGACGATGTCGCTCCCGGCAGGCACCTGTGCTCCCGTCGCCGTCTTGACCGACTCGCCGGCATGGACCGTGCCGGGGAAGGGCTCGCCCGGATGGGCTTCCCCCACCACGCGGAGGGTCGTGTGGCCATCCCCCATATCCTGGGAACGCACTGCGAACCCGTCCATCATGGCCTTCGGAAAATCGGGCACGTCGACGGGGGAGACGATGTCCTCGGCGAGAACGCGGCCCACCGCCTCGGTCAGCGCCACCCGTTCCATCCGCTGAATGGGTCGGGCTGCAAGCAGGGCGACGGAGGTGGCCTCCTCAAGGGGCATCAGCTCACCGAACACCCGGTGATGGTGATGCGTGTCGTGATCCGACATCAGCGGATTGCTCCCCGCAGCGAGGGCGTAATTGCCCCCTGGGCTCTTCATTGAACGGCTCGGGATAAGCACTTCGCCCCCGCCCGAACTAGGCCTTTACGTCTCCCCGCGCTGCCAGGATTTCCTCCGCCCGCGCGAGGTCCTCCCTCGTGTCGATGTCGAACGTGCACTGTGTTCCGAACGGCATGGTGGCGAGGTCCGTCTCGGCGAGGCGATCCAGGCGGAGACGGGGCAAGATGGAATGGGCGGCCTTCTCCCCCTGGCCCAGGAGGGCTTCACTCGCCCGAAGCAGGGCCCGTCGCCGGTAGGCTGCGATCAAGGCGTTCTCCCTCGCCCCAAAGGGAGGAATGCAACCTTCCGAAGCCTGGGCCTCCTCGAGGAGGCGCCCGTAGAGCTCCGACGACAGGAAGGGGGCGTCGGCGGGGGCGACGAGGACCCAATCTCCGCGGGCGGCGTGAGCGCCACGGGACAAGCCCGCGAGAGGGCCTTCCCCTTCGTCTCCTACGAAGCGCACATCCCGCAGCATGCCCTCCAACTTCTCCCGGTGATCCTGGGGCCCGTGCACGACCACGATCTCCTGCGCCAAGGGACGGATGGCAGCGATCACGCGAAGGATCAGGGGACGGCCCCCCACGGTCAATTCGGGCTTGAACGCCTCGAGACGCCGTCCGCTCCCCCCCGCCAGGATCAGGCCGCTCACAAGGACCATGGGCCTCTTGTTCAACCCACGAGTCCACATGAACTCTCGCCGAGCGGAGACGGACGCCCGGCTTCAGTGCACTTTATAGTCCGGGGCCGGAATCCGGGGAGAGACACCTCAGATCGAGGTGAACCTGGGACGTGGACTTCATGGCGAAACTCCCTTCGGCGTTTGAGCAGTTCCGGAAGAACTATCCCGAGGTCTTTGCGGCCTACGAGACCGTGGGCGGGGCGACCCTCCAGGCGGGTCCCCTCGATGGGAAAACGCGCGAACTCGTCAAGCTTGGCATCTCCATCGGAGCGGGCATGGAGGGGGCCGCGCACTCCCACGCGCGGCGGGCCCGGGACCAGGGCGCTACAGCCGAGGAAATGCGCCACGTGGCCCTCTTGGGCCTTACGACCCTCGGTTTCCCCAGCATGATGAAAGGGCTCCTTTGGGTGGAGGACGTCGTCGGGCAGGACTAGCCGCGCCTCGCCAGCTGCCTTCGAATGAGCACACGGAATGCGAGAATGTAGGTCGCCACGAGGGCGGCAAACGGGAGGAACACCAGGAAGCCGCCTGGACCCAGCGGGTCCGCGTACACGCTCAGGAGAAAGATGGAGAGAAGCGCCATCGCCGCCACGATCATTTCCGTCCCCGCCGAGAGGGTCTCTCCCGCCTCCGCGCCCGTCGCATCTTCTTCGCTCATGGTCCCACCTACACAATGTTCCGCGGGACGAAGGACATCGTGTCCTTCAGGTGGCTGGTACCCAGCTTCTCCAGGCGGCCCTTCCCCAGCTTGAAGGAGTACCGCAGGTTCAGCGGCTGGAGGGAGGTGTCGGCCGGGACCACGCTGTTGGCATGGGAGCCCGGGAAGTGGAAGTAGGCAAAGGTGGCCCCGGGGGGGACCTGATCCGTTACATAGGCCACGGCGGTGAAGTAACCCACGCTTGCCCCCCCGAGGTGATTGCGAACGGCGGGGTTCGTCACGCTGACGAGGTCCCCGCTCTCAATGCCGCGCGTCGCCGCGTCGGCCGGGTTGATCTCCAAGAAGTTCTGCGGGAACCGCTGGAACGTGTACGGGCGCCGCATGAAGTCGAACAGGTTGTTCCAGTACACGTTCACCCGTCCGTTGAGGACCCAGAGCTCCTCCCCCTGCGGGGCGTAAATCGCGTTCCGGGCCTCCACGGCAGCCCAGTCCCCCTTCACGAAGTTCGCCTTGCCTGAGGCGGTGTTGAATTGCCGGTCTGCGTGGAGGCGCGGGGTTTCGCCGATGCCTCCGTTCTCCCGCCGGGCGGGGAGCTGGACCCCCGTGGTGCCG
>JBHIBW010000193.1:0-2384 GCA_046759265.1 Thermoplasmata archaeon | reverse complement strand
GGGACCAGGGAGAGATGACCTACGAAGTCCCCCAAGTCCAAGACCCGAAAATCAAAGGCTGACAGCGCTTCCATCACGAAGCTCTTCCTGCGGCCGATGATGTTCACGCTCAAGCAGTTCTTCCGCTCCACCTTCTTCCGCCGGCCCAATACCGTCCTCTACCCCTACGAACGGCCGACGTTCCCGGAAAACGTGCGGAACCAGCACGAGATCGACTGGGACAAGTGCATCGGGTGCGAGATCTGTCGGAAGGTGTGTCCCAACGAGTGCATCTACTTCGAGTTCGTCGACGTGGGCGCGGAGTACCAGCCTGGCCCCCTCCGATCCGAGATGGATACGATCAAGAAGCAGGTGCGCCGACCGGCCGTCGACGTGGGCCACTGCCTCTTCTGCGGGGACTGCGAGGAGTTCTGCCCCACCGACGCCTACGGGTTCATCGACACCCTGGAGCTCGCGGACTACACCCGGGAGGACCTCTACTACCACGCCGAAGAGCTGATGAAGGACCCGGAGGCGAGCGACAAGGAGAAGGTCCTCTTCAACCGGTTGGGGGAGAACCCCATCCTCCAGGTGGACGTCTGCATCGGGTGCCTGCGGTGCGCCCGGGAGTGCCCCACCCTCTGCATCGACATGGTCCCGGGCCCCAACGTGCGGAAGGACAAGCCCGTCCCCATCCCGGACGTCGACTACTCCCGCTGCATCGGGTGCGCCCAGTGCGTGGACGTGTGCCCGGTGAACTGCCTCCACATGGAGGATGTCGCCATCGACGACGCCTTCTTCTACCACGTGAATCCCCGAGAGGAGGCGGCCATCGTCAGCACGCTGGTGGGAGAGGAGTAGGCGGGGCCGACGCTTCGTGATCCACTCTCCCGGCGGAGGAGGAACCCTGAACGCGGACGTGAAACGCGCCCTGGAGCGGGACCGGACGATCGACATCACGACGATTGGGCGACGCAGCGGCCGGCCACGTCGAATCGAAATCTGGTTCCATCGGGTGGACGGCCGATTCTACATTACCGGGACGCCAGGACGCCGAGGCTGGTACGCAAACCTCCTGCACAATCCGGAGTTCACCTTCCATCTCAAGGCGAGCGCCCGAGCCGACCTTTCGGCGCGAGCGACCCCGATTCTCGATGTGGCGCAGAGGAGGAAGATTCTCGCCCGAATCCTGGAGAAGCTGCGCGCCTGGAGGAATCTGGAGGCCTGGGTGGCGGATAGCCCCTTGGTGGAGGTCGCATTGGGGGAGGAAGCCTGAGCGCGGAACTCGGCTATTGGGCAGCCCAGGAGCAACACAGTCCGGAGGAGCTTCTCCGTTTGCTCACCGCGGCCGAGAAGGCGGGTTTTCGTCGCGCCATCTCGAGCGACCATTTCCACCCTTGGTTTCACTCGGGCTCCAGCTCCGGGTCGACCGTCGTGTGGCTCGCGTCGGCCCTTGAACGGACGAACTTCATGACCATTGGGACCGGCGTGACGGCCCCGATCTACCGATACCACCCGGCCATTCTGGCTCAGGAGTTCGCGAGCCTAGATCACTTGCACCCCGGCCGAGTGGCCATCGGCGTCGGCACCGGCGAGGCCATGAACGAAGTGCCTCTGGGCTTCGATTGGCCTCCGTTCAAGGAGCGGATCGAGCGGATGGAGGAGGCCATTCGCATCCTGCGCCTTCTGTGGTCTGAGGACTTCGTCCGGTTCGAGGGACGACACTACCGCCTTCGCGGGGCGAACCTCTACGTCCGACCCACCGCGTCGATCCCCATCAACGTCGCCGCCTCCGGTCCGAAGGCCGCGGAGCTTGCGGGACAGCTCGCCGACGGGCTCCTGACGGTCCCGATGGATCGGCACCGCTACGGGGAGGTTCTCTTCCCGGCCCTGCAGCGGGGCGCGAAGGCCGAGGGCCGTGACCCCTCCTCCCTGCGCCTCCTCCTCGAGTTCAAGTTCTCCTTCGACCCCGACTACGACCGCGCTCTCGCCTCGATCCGTCGTTGGGGGGCCACGGAAATTCCCCGCATCTTCGATACGGAGGTGTACGATCCGCGTGAGTTGGAGCGCATGGCCCAGGAGGTCGACTCGAAGGAGCTCCTCAAGACCTGGGAGGTCGTCACGGACCTCGAAGACCTTCACGGTCCCCTCGAGGAGTACGCGCGCCTGGGCTTCGATGAGATCTACCTTCACAGCTCGAGCCCGGATGAGGAAGGGGTTCTTGCGGAGCTGCGTCGTCGGGGGCTCCCCCAATGGCAGGAAGGGGGGGAGAGCTAGCGGGCTGGCGACTCCGATGGGGAAAGGTTAAAGGGTCCCCCGGTCCATCATCACGGCGTTATGCCATCCGAGCAGGAAGTCATGGACGTCTTGAAGAAGTGCTACGATCCCGAGATTCCCATCAACCT
>JBHIBW010000192.1:0-2385 GCA_046759265.1 Thermoplasmata archaeon | reverse complement strand
TCATGAAGGGCGGCGGCGTCGCCATGATCGGGCTCGGGGAGAGCCAGGCGACGGGGGAGGAACGGGCCATCGAGGCCATCGACGAGGCGATCAATTCGCCCCTGCTGGAGGTGGACGTCTCCTCATCTACGGGCGTCCTGGTGAACGTGGTCGGCGGGGAGGACATGAGCGTGTCCGAAGCCGAGCGCGTCGCCGAGGAGGTGCAGGCGCGCGTGAGTCCCAACGCCCGCATCATCTGGGGGGCCACGATCGACCCCGGCCTCCGGCACGTGCTGCGCATCATGCTCGTCGCGACCGGCGTGAAGTCGAAGCAGATCCTGGGCCGTAAGACCGCCCAGGAGGTCAAGGAGAAGTTGGGCATCGATTTCGTGGGGTAGCACACATGGGGGTCTTCGCGGAAGCCCTCGCCTTTCCTCGGGAGGAGGACGTCCTCACCGAGGCTCCGCCTTCGGCCGACGAAGAGCTAGAGGCGGTTCTCCGCCGCCTTCGAACCACGATCAAGATCGTGGGCATCGGGGGCGCGGGTTGCAACACGATCAATCGAACCGTGCAGGCGGGGGTCGAAGGGGCGGAGATGTACGCCGCCAACACGGATGCCCAGCACCTGCTCCACGTCCGGGCTCCGAACAAGGTTCTCCTGGGTCGCCACACGACGCGCGGGCTCGGTGCGGGCTCCCTCCCTCACGTGGGCGAAGAGGCCGCGCGGGAGGCGGAACCCCAGATCCGGGCCCTCATGGAGGGGGCCGACATCGCGTTTGTCACCTGCGGAGAAGGCGGCGGGACGGGCACCGGGGGGGCCCCGGTCGTGGCCCGCGTCGCCAAGGAGATGGGCGCCCTCACGGTGGCCATCTGCACCCTCCCGTTTCGGGCGGAGGGCCTCACCCGGATGGAGAACGCCGATTGGGGCCTGGAGAAGCTCCGGCGCTATGCCGACACGCTCATCATGATCCCCAACGACCGCCTCCTGGAACTCGTGCCTCGGTTGCCATTGGCCGCCGCCTTCAAGGTCGCCGACGAGGTCCTCATGCGCTCGATCAAAGGCATCTCCGAGATCGTCACCCGCCCCGGCCTCGTGAACCTGGACTTCAACGACATCCGGACCGTCATGGGCGAGGGGGGCGTGGCCATGATGGGGATGGGGGAGAGCCACACCGAGGCGCGTGCCGAGGAGGCGGTGGAGCAGGCCATCAACTCCCCGCTCCTGGAGGTGGATGTCAGCGGGGCCTCCGCGGCCCTGGTCAATGTCACGGGCGGGGACGATATGAGCGTGTTCGAAGCGGAGCGGGTGGCCGAGTACGTCCAAGAGCGAATCAGCCCCGACGCAAGGATTATATGGGGCGCGATGGTTGATAACAGCCTTGAGCACAGGCTGAGGGTCATGGTGGTCCTCACCGGCGTGAAGAGCCGGCAAATCCTGGGTCGGACCCCGGATGCCGGCGCGCACGCACCCCCTGTCGACTTTGTGCATTAGGCTGGTCGAACGCGGATGGACATCGTAGATCGCGCATGGGAATTCCAGAAGCGCATCGAGGAACGAGCCAAGCGGCTCGGCCGGGGGAAGTACGGTCGGGTTCTGCGAATGGCTCGTAAGCCTTCGTCAGACGAATTCAACAAGACCCTTCAGATCACGGGTATCGGCCTCCTGCTGCTCGGGGGCCTCGGCTTCGGCATCTTCCTGATGGCGACGGAGCTCCCGAAGCTGTTGCAGGGCCTCTTCCCGTAGGGGGGATGGCGTGGGCCTGTTCGACGACGTCCGTCCGGAGGATGCTCCCAAGGCGGTCAGAGAGGAGCCCATCGTGGTCAAGCACGGGCTTCGCGTCGGCCTCCGAGAGGGGGAACCGAAAGCCATCGTCACCGCTGGAGTGAACGTGGATTACCCCCTCATCGTGGAAAACGAGGGGAATCGGGACGAGGTGGCGATCCTCAAGGTGGACCTCGTTGCGGGTTCCGACGTGTCGGAGCCCTCGGACTGGATTATCAAGGTCTTCGGGGTCGAGGCGAAGCCCTGGGACCTCACGTTCACAGGCGTGTACGAGAAGGAGATCACCTTACGCAAAGGGGCCACCAAGGAGGTGGACCTCTCCGTGACCGCTCCGCGTGGTGCGCAGTACGGCGACCGTCTCAACGTCATCGTGACCCTCACCTCCCAAGAGGACCCGGCGGTCTCCGATTCCATCGCCCTCTCGACCGGCACGAAGCAGGCGGTCATGGCGGTGAAGACCTCCATCGGCTACGAGCGGGCCGTGGCCGACTCCATCGCGTCCCGAGCGAAGTCGGGGGACGTCGGGGTCTACTCCATCCTCTCCCCTACGACGATGCGGGGGTACGTCTTCGTCGAGGTCATGAACGCGGAGAAGCTCCAGCAGATGGTCAAGGGCATCCGAC
>JBHIBW010000191.1:0-2394 GCA_046759265.1 Thermoplasmata archaeon | reverse complement strand
CGTAGGGAACCGTGCGGCTCGCCCGGGGGTTGGCCTCCAGGACGTACACCCTCCCCTCTTTGACGGCCAGTTGCAAGTTGATCAGTCCGACGACACGTAGGGCCTCGCAGAGCCTGCGCGTGATCTGGCGAATCCGAGTCAGGACGGCCGCCGATAATGTCTGCGGTGGAAGCACACAGGCGGCGTCTCCGGAGTGCACGCCCGCCTCTTCGATGTGCTCCTGGATGCCGCCGATGAAGACGTCCTGCCCGTCAGAGACGGCGTCCACGTCGACCTCGACGGCATGGGTGAGGAATTTGTCCACCAGGATGGGGTGCTCCCGGGACACCTCGTGGGCCTGGGTCATGAACCGCTCGAGGTCTTCCTCCTCGTGGACGATCTCCATCCCCCGACCGCCGAGGACGTAGGAGGGGCGGACGAGGACTGGATAGCCGATGCGGGCCGCGATGCCACGGACTTCCTCGAAGGAGAAGCCGGTAGCGAAGGGGGCCTGGTCGATGCCGAGGGTCTCGAGGAGTTTCGAAAAACGGCCCCGGTCCTCCGCCGTGTCGATGGAGTCCGGAGACGTCCCGAGGATCCGGCTCGAGAGCCCGCGTTCCTCCAGGGCGCGTTGGAGCGGGATCGCGAGGTTCACGGACGTCTGCCCGCCGAACTGGAGGATGATGCCCTCCGGTTCCTCGACCTCAATGACATTGAGGACGTCCTCCAGGGTGAGGGGTTCGAAGTAGAGGCGATCGGAGATGTCGAAGTCGGTGGAGACCGTTTCCGGGTTGTTGTTGATGAGGAGGGCGCCGAACCCTTCCTCGCGCAGGGCCATCACTCCGTGCACGCAACACCCGTCGAACTCGATCCCCTGGGAGATACGGATAGGGCCGGCGCCGACGATGAGCACCTTCCGCCCGGGAAGGGGAGACACCTCTGTGATCTCCTCGTAACAGGAGTAGAAGTACGGCGTTGTCGCCTCGAACTCACCAGCGCACGTGTCCACGACCTTGAACGCAGCGGGGCCGTGCAGGGCCTCTACCTCCCTCTTGGACAGCCCGCTGATGCTGGCGAGGTAGCGGTCCGAGAAACCCGTCGCCTTGGCCCGACGAATAAGGGGTTTGGAAGGTGCCTGGCCGATTCGCGCTTCCATCTCCACGAGGCGGCGAATCCGGGTCAGGAAGAAGGGGTCCCAGCGGGTCAGGTCGGCGAGGCGTGCGAGGTCCCACCCTCGCCGGAAGGCCTCCGCGATCCCGAAGACCCGCTTGTCCGTCGGTCGGACCAGCTCCTCCTCCAGCTCTTCGTCGGTCCACGCCTCTGGCTCGAGGCCTTCCTTTCCGACTTCCAGGGAGCGGATCGCCTTAAGAAGCGACTCTTCGAAGCTCCGCCCGATTGCCATGACCTCCCCCGTGGACTTCATCTGGGTGCCAATCTCCCGCTCCGCCTGGGCGAACTTGTCGAAGGGCCAGCGGGGAATCTTGGTGACCACGTAGTCGAGCGAGGGCTCGAAGGAGGCTCGGGTCTTCCGGGTCACGCTGTTGGGAATCTCGTCGAGGCGGAAGCCCACCGCCAGCTTCGCGGCGAGGCGGGCGATGGGGTAGCCCGTGGCCTTCGAAGCGAGGGCGGAGGAGCGCGACACTCGGGGGTTCACCTCGATGACCCGATACTCGTAGGTCTCCGGATGGACCGCGAACTGGATGTTGCAGCCGCCAGCGATCCCGAGAGCCCGGATGATGCGGAGGGCGGCGCTCCGGAGGACTTGGTGGTCCCGGTCCCGAAGTGTCTGGGCCGGGGCCACGACGATGCTCTCCCCCGTGTGGACCCCCATGGGATCCAGGTTTTCCATGGAGCAAATCGTGATGCAGTTGTCCGCCCGGTCGCGCATGACCTCGTACTCGTACTCCTTCCACCCGAGGACGCACTCCTCCACAAGGACCTGGTGGATGCGGGAATAGGAGAGCCCAATCGAAGCGATCCGTTCCAACTCCACGGCGGTCGAGGCGATACCGCTTCCCGTCCCCCCGAGGGTGTACGCGGGTCGAATGATGACGGGGAGGCCTCCCAGCTCCTCCACGGCTCGATGAGCTTCCTCCAGGCTCCCGCACGAGAGACTCCGAGGGATGGGCTCTCCGATGCGTTCCATAAGGGCCGCGAAGGCCTGCCGGTTCTCGGAGGCCTCGATGGCGTCAAGCGTCGTGCCGAGGAGGTCCACGCCGAACCGTTTCAGGATCCCCCGCTCGGCCAGTTCTGAGGCGACGTTGAGAGCGGTTTGGCCCCCCATGCCTGCAAGGAGCCCCTGCGGCCGTTCCTTTGCCAGGATGCGTTCCAGGAAGTCCACCTCCAAGGGCTCCAGGTAGACGGCGTCCGCCATGTCGGGGTCCGTCATGATGGTGGCCGGGTTGGAGTTGACCA
>JBHIBW010000190.1:0-2456 GCA_046759265.1 Thermoplasmata archaeon | reverse complement strand
ATCGAAGATGAGGGCTCCTGCAATGACCCCAATGAACAGGAAGATGGCAGGGACCACCACGAGGGTGCCCAGCTGCTGGGAGGCCCGGACGTCGCTGACGCGGCTGGAGATGATCACGTTCACCATGATGCTCAGGAGGGCGAACAGGGGCGCGAGCAGCGCAACTCCGAGGATCCACGTCGGCGTCGGCAGGGGGGCGAAGCCCAAGATTCCCTCCACGGTGATGTTGGTGATGACGATGAAGAGGACGGCCGCGAGCCAGGTGACCCCGACCGTCGGGAGGAAGATGGAGAGGGCCTTCCCCAGCAGGAGTTCCTCGTCCGTCGTGGGCGTCGCGAGAAGCGGCTCCAGGCTCTTCGAGACCTTCTCCCCCACAAAACTGTAACTCGCGATCACCGCGGGGATGGCCGCGGGGATGATGATAAAGAACAGGAGGAAGGCGTTCAGGATGCTCAGGATGGTCTGGGTGAAGTCCTCCCCCCGTTCGCCCAGGACGGCGCTGCCCTGAAGGCTCGTCATCTGCACGTCGGGGGAGTCGATCAGGTTCGAGCCCATGATGAGGGACTCCTTCACAATCACGCGTTCGAGGACGCTCTCCCGCACGTTCACCCCGACCAGCGTGGAGTTGACGACGACGGAGCCCAGGATGATCGCGTCTCGGATGACAGAATCCTGCACGCTCACGTTCACGAGGGTCTCGCGGACGATGACCTCGTCGGTCCGCGTCTCGTTGATGGCGGGGTTGAGGGGCAGGGCGGTGTCCGAGGGTCCGAGGGCCGCGATGGGGGCAAACAGCCCCAGGGGCAGCACGACCGCCAGGATGACGGGCGGCAGGATGAGGGAGAACATGATGTACTTGTTTCCGCGGAACTCCCGCATCTCCTTGGCGGCGACGATCCACGCCTTCCCGAACCTCATGCCTCCTCGCCCACGAGCCGGAGGTAGACGTCCTCCAGGCTCCGCTCCTTCTCCATGATGTACTCGATGTCCCCGCCCGCCTCCACGATCGCCCGCACGATGGCGGGGTTGTGGTTCTTCGGGTCGTCCAGGGAGAGCAGGAGCTCCCCGTCCTGCGCCTCCACCCGCTCCACGAAGTCGAGGGCCTCGACTGCCTCCACGGCCGCGTCGTTCGGCGCCAGCCGGACCACCGTCGCGGGCTTCCAGTAGCGGGCCGACAACTCGCGCGCCGTGCCCTGGGCGACGAGACGCGTGTTCACCACCCCGATCCGGTCGGCGATCCGCTCGGCCTCGAACAGGTTGTGCGTGTTCAGGAAAATCGTCCGACCCTCGCCCCGCAGCCCCCGGAGGAAGTCCCGAACCGTCTTCGCGGCGGAGGGGTCCAGGGCCGCCGTCGGCTCGTCCAAGAACAGGATCGCGGGATCGTGGACCATCGCGCGCACGATGGCGATCTTCTGCTTCATGCCCTTGGAGAAGGTGGCTACCCCCTGGTCTCGTCGTTTCCACAGGCCCAGCAGCTCCAGGAGCTCCCGAATCCGCTCTTGTCGGGTGCCGTCGGGCACGCCGTACAGCCGGCCGTAGTAATCGAGGTTCTGGTAGGCACTCAGGCGTTCGTACAGCCCCGGCGTCTCCGGCAGGAGGCCCACCATCGCCCGGATGTTGAGGGAGTCGGGGTCCCGTCCCACCTGGTTGCCTGCGATGTACGCCTCCCCCGATGTGGGATTGATCAGGCTCGTCAGCATGCGCACGGTGGTCGTCTTCCCCGCCCCGTTCGGCCCCAGGAACGCGAAGACCTCCCCCTCGCGGACGCGGAGGTTCAGGTCCTCCACCGCCACCACATCCCCGAATGTCCGCTTCAGGTCGACCGTCTCGATGAATTCCATGGGCTCTCCGAGTCCTGGAGCTAGTCCTTCGACTTGACCTCGCGAGTGAGGAAGAGGACATAAACCAGCGCGATAGCGGCGAGGCCGATGCCGACGGGAACGGCCACGGCCTGAAGGGCGTCCAACGAGGTCGGGTACTGACTGAGGAGGCCGATGGTCACGATGTGGCTCCCGATGGACCAGAGGTAGTGGGAGACGCTGAGGAGGGGCACGTTCCCCGGCAGGCCGAGCATGACAGGCTCCCAGAGGAACCCATAGAGGAGGCCCAGGACGAGGGGCCGCTTGAGGGGCGAGAAGCCGAGCAGGAGGAAGAGGCCCCCGTAGGCCAGGGCCCCCACCGCGCTCATGGCCGAGAGGGCGCCCAGGACCGCGAGATCCGAATCCAGCGCCGCGCCGGTGGTCGAGACGGCGATGACGTAGCTGACGACGAGGGGAGGGATGACGACGAGGAGGGCGCTCCCGTAGTAGCCGACGAACTTGTAGGCGACCAGGCTGGCCTTGGAGATGCGCCGCGTGGTTAGGTACGGGAGCGTGCTATCCTCGACCTCCTCCCGCAGGAGTCGGGAGGCATGCACGAGGGCGATGACGATCAGGACGACCTGCAGAAGGAGAGGC
>JBHIBW010000189.1:0-2463 GCA_046759265.1 Thermoplasmata archaeon | reverse complement strand
GGAGGAGGAAGTTGCCCGCCAGCACCAGCATCACCATGGAGAAGACGAAGAGATTGAGGTAGGCGAAGTAACGCGCGTAGCCGGGGTCGCCGCGCATGTACCCCGCCGAGTAGAGATGAATCAGGAAGCTCACCCCGGTCACGACCAGGAGCATCACCGCCGAGAGCTCGTCCACCTGAGC
Source organism: Thermoplasmata archaeon (assembly GCA_046759265.1). Taxonomy (GTDB): domain Archaea; phylum Thermoplasmatota; class Thermoplasmata; order RBG-16-68-12; family JAJISG01; genus JAJISK01. The sequence continues at coordinate 2,282 of JBHIBW010000189.1, read as the reverse complement.
CGTCACCGAGGTCTCAAAGCTGCCAGCGACGATCCATGAGAAGAGGTCGCCCTTGTAGGTTTCCCCGTCAAGAACCCGGGCGAAGGCGAGACACGCGAAAAGGAAGGAGAGGCCGACTGCCGGCACCGCTACCCAGTGAGCCCGCGCAGCGATGAAACGTCCGAAGAGCGCGTTGACGAGAGCGCCGAGAAGGGCAAAAAGCGGAATCAGCCAGACGAGCGTGGGCATGATTCTGAGTTCAGGAACAGGGTCACTCTAGCGAAGCACCCCGCAAGGTGTCAAGCAAACGGGGAGGGTGGACAGTCCGACCCGGAATCCTTAGAGATCAGGCGCCGGGGCGACTAGTGCTGTTCCAAGGAAGTTGGAGGTGCAACTAGCTCTCAGGAATGACGGTCCAGGAGAGGACGCGGAGGGGCCCGGTGAGGGGAGTGCGGGTACCGCTGTTGTAGATGATCGTGGCGTTCCCAGAAATCGTGACATCGCCTCCGCTGACGATGTTCCCGGTCAGCGTAACGTTCCCTGTCACCTCTACATCGCCCCCGGACGCGGTACCGATGATGAGGCCGGCAAGCTCCGCGTTCCCCGTCAGCTTCCACAACTTCACGTTGCCAGCGAGGATCAGGAGGTCCTGAAGGTCAGGGGTGATGTTGGGACTTCCCTTAATCTCAACCCGACCTGTTGCACTGCTCGCGCCGGCGATGAAGGTGGCCTTCCATGGATTCCCTGGGCTGCCGGGGCTTGAGGTAACTGTAATCTCTTGAGAGGCATAGTAGGTGCCATCGGCTGGGGTCGTGCCGCCTGAGAACGTCCACGTTCCACCCCCACTTATGGTCCACCCTTCGAAGGGCGCGGTATTCTGCGTCACCAGGGCATCCGTGGCAACGATCTTGATCATCCCATCGTCTCGCAGTATGAAGTCGGCCTGGGAAACGAAGTCCTGGGGATTGGCAGGGGGAATCGGCTGGGCCGGCTGGTTGGGACCGCTGGCCCCGGGCACCCCAACGTGGCTAGGATCGGTGCACCCGTCACACGCCGAGCTTGACGAGGTCGCGGTCTGAGCCACATACCCCGAACCCCTCACCTCGACCTCCCCGTTGGCGTGGATTCTTCCCTTTGACCCTTGGATGTTCGCATCTCCTTCGATCTCGATTTCACCGGCGAGGACCCCCCACTCTGAGAGAAAGCTCGAGGTGACGATTGCGCGCACGATCCGTTCTGCACTCCCTATGTTAGTGGTACCTGTAGAGTCGATACGGACGGTGGCGAAGCCCCCATCACAGGTATAGCCCACAGTTGCGGTCCCGGTCCCCACGGTGAGCGGAGAAAAGTCGGGCGCTGGGCAGGCGCCCGGGGCATCGTTCAGGAGCCCGGGGGTGGCCAGGAGCTGGGCCATGGCCCGCTCAGCCCCTGCTTCCGCCACGCCCAGAGCCTGGGTGCGACGAAGGAGGTTGGCCGCGATCTGAGGCTCCACGGCCGCGACGGTCAAGAGCCCAGAGGCCAAGGCCGTAAACATCAAGAGAACCAGCAGGGTGAAGACCAGCACCACCCCACCTTCATCGCGCGAGAGAGGGCGGAGGCGCGGCCCATCATGCCCAAGCAAGCGGCGAATCCAGTTCACCTTCACCCCGGGGTTCCGGCGAGACAGGTCCCGAGTCCTGACGTCCGCCCGAACCATCAACCCTGCGCTGCCCTTCCGGTGCCGAACGGCTCCTTGGTTTCAGGGACACCTAGAAGCCTGGCCGCCTGGGCCGCGAGCTCCCGCAGGTCGAAGGGCTTTTCCAGGAAGGCATCGGCTCCGGCCTCGAGGATTGCCTGCCGAGCATCCCACTCGGAATACCCCGTGACGGCCAAGATCTTGGTGGCGTGCGTGGCTGGGTCCGCCTTGACCCTCCGGCATACCTGGAAGCCATCGAGACCGGGCATGCGGAGGTCGAGGATGACGAGATGGGGCTGGAAGGTGCCCACCTTGATGAGCCCCTCGTAGCCGTCCTGGGCCGACTCAACCTTGTATCCCTGCTGCAAGTTCAGGACCTCCACCATCGCGGCGAGAAAGCCCGCATCGTCCTCGACGATCAGGATCCGGGGAGAGCCTTCCGTCGCTCCAGGAATCCGGTGGGCAGCTTGAAAGCGCTTCAACTCCTCATCAGTGACCCGGTAGTGCCCCCCAGCCGTCCGGAAGGCGGCGAGGTGTCCCTCGCGGATCCAGCGTTTGACGGTTGGGATCGTTACCTGGCAGACCTCAGCGATCTCACCGGTGGTTAGAAAGCGCATTCTGTAGTTCC
>JBHIBW010000188.1:0-2491 GCA_046759265.1 Thermoplasmata archaeon | reverse complement strand
ACTGGACCGAAGCGCACATAAAGGGGCAAGGTGAGGAAGCCCAGGGCAAAAAGGGGATACCGACAGGAGGACTGGAGAGGCAACCGCTTTAACCCTGAGCCTCCTCACGTCTTGCGAACCTATGTTCTCATTTTCGGTATTTATAATGAGCGGGACCCATTATCATTCCGGCGACGCAGGTTCCACGCCTGAAGACTCCGGCTTTCACGCCTGAAACCTGAACTTGCCCTTCGGACCCGGCAGGTGGGATCCGATGGAGATCGAAGGGACCCGTCCCTGCTACTTCAATTCGAGAATGAGCTCCTCAATCTCCTCTCTCCGGGCATTGGCAAACCCCTTCTCCTCTCTGATGACCCTGAATCCGCACTTCTCCAACACACGCAAGGACGGGACATTGTCCTTGGCCGCTCCGGCGTACATCGGACGCGTTTGAACATCGGATAAGAACTCCCTCAAGGCGCACGTGGCGAGGCCCTTGCCCCAGTACTCCCGTCCGACCCAGTAGGTGACGTTGGGTTTCCCGTCCAGGGGGAAGGACCCGATGTGACCGGCGACCTCCTCATCGACCACAATCGTCCGCATCGTAATCGCCTCATCGCTGAGGATCTTGGTCCAGTGGGCATCGAAGGCCTCTCGATCTGCCGGATCCTTGGACGTGAAGGCCGCCATGTGCGTGGCGACGGGGTCCTGCTGATGTTCGAAGAAGACGGGGAGATCGCTCCACCTGACCTCTCGGAGGGAAACTGTCCTGCCATCAAGCCCCGACATCCAGAGGCGCATTCTCCGTCTCCTTAACTAGCTTGCGAGGAAGCAGCAAAGCCATTACCTCCGCCGGGGTTTCTCGGCCATGCCCCCGCCCCTGGTCCTCCTCGACGCCAACGCCCTCATGATGCCCTTTCAATTCGCCCTCGACCTCGAGGACGAACTGGTCCGTCTCCTAGGGGAATATCGAGCGGCCGTTCCGACGTCCGTCGTTCGGGAACTGGAGGACCTCGCGCCATCGAACTCCACGGCGAAGGCGGCGCTGCAGCTCGCCTCCAGGTTCCCGGTGATGGCGGTGGAGGGGGAAGGGGACGATGCCCTCCTCGCCCTCGCCCGAGCGGAGGGGGCGGCGGTCCTGACCAACGACCGGGCCCTCCGACGTCGCCTCCGGGAGGCCGACCTGCCCGTGATCTACCTTCGTGAGCGGAGCCGGCTGGAGGCGGTGGGCCTACCACCCGGGTAAAGCTTTAGGCTCGAGCACCTTGCTAACAACGTGAAGCCCCACCTCGTGGTGACCCTGCAGCAGCTCGCTCTCTTGGGGGCCGTCCACGAGTTCGTGCCTCTCTCCACAGCCCAATTCGGGCGCACCTTGGGCATCAGCCAGCAATCCGCATCCGTGCGGGTCTTGGAACTCCTGGACGCGGGGCTCATCGAGCGAAGGCTCGGGGCACGCCGTCAGGAACTGAAGATCACGGCGAAGGGGTTGGATGCCCTCCGCGGAGAGTATGCGGCCTACCGGCGCATCTTCGAGATGGAGACCCGGATCCGAATCCAGGGGCGGCTGGAACACGGCCTCGGCGAGGGGTACTACTACATGAGCCAGGAGGGGTACCGATCCCAGTTTCGCGAGAAGCTCGGGTTTGACCCCTTTCCCGGGACGCTGAACCTGAAACTGGAGGGGCCAGAGCTCACCAAGATCGAGGTCCTCCAAGAGGCCGACGGCCTGCACATTGAAGGGTTCACGGACGCGGGCCGCACGTTCGGCGGGGCGAAGTGTTTTCCCGCCTCCCTCCAGAAAGTCTCTTGCGCCACGATCCTGCCGATCCGATCCCACTACCAGGACGTACTGGAGGTCATCTCCCGGGAGAAACTCCGCGACCGGCTCGGCTTGCGGGACGGAGAGATGGTGGAGGTCGACGTCAGGCTGGAGGCGGCTCCCTAGAAGGATTCCGTCACGTAGGTTAGGATGGAGTCAAAGAAGAGGTGGCCGTCCCCTAGGGTGTCCTCTATCGATCGGGTCCAGTCCGGGTGGAGGTAGCGGGAGAAGGAACGCTCCGGGTGAGGCATGAGCCCCAGCACATTGCCCGCCGGGTTGCATACCCCGGCGATGTTAAAGAGGCTCCCGTTAGGATTCCAGGGATAGCCTGCGTACCTTCCCTCCGGGTCCACATACCGGAACAGGAGTTGATCGGCCTCCCGCAGGGCCTGCCACATCGTTTCCTCTCTCCCCTGAGGGAACGTGAACTTGCCCTCCGTGTGCGCCGAGGGGGCCTGCAGGACGGCATCCCGGGGGAGCAGGGCCAGCGGCTCGCAGCGTCCCCGGTTCTCGTAGCGGAGCATGCTGGGACGGCACTCGTAGTGCGCCGAGTCGTTCGTGGCCAGCGAGGCCTGAGGGGTCTCCGTGTCCCCGCCGAGGGCCGGGAGGAACCCCAGCTCGACTAGGGCCTGGAATCCGTTGCAGATGCCCACGACGGGCTTCCTTTCTTCGACAAAGGCCCGCAGGTCGTCG
>JBHIBW010000187.1:0-2498 GCA_046759265.1 Thermoplasmata archaeon | reverse complement strand
CCGTCCTCCGGGGACTCCTTGTTTCCGCTGTCTCCTACCGCCTCCCACCGACCTGGATCGGGTCGAACCGTGTCCGACCGATGTGGCGACGGTCGCGCCTCGGGTCGGGGAACTTCTCGCGTCCCAGGTCCTTCAATTCCTAGACGAGGGAACAATCAGCGGGGGACTCTATCTGATTCGGGACGGCGAGCCGGACGCCGAGCGCCTGGAAATCTCTCCTAGGGCTGGCTGCCCCGCTTGCCAGCGGGGGGCGGGGGAATTCCTCATCGCGCGAGAAGGGCCGACGGTCGTCCAGCTCTGCGGAGGTGATCTCGTCTCCGTCGACCCGGGACGGGAGGAAAGGATTGACCTCTCGTATCTCGCTGATCGGCTCGCACCCCTCGGCCCCGTCCGTCGGACCCCCTACCTCGTTTCTCTTGAAGTTCCGCCGTACGGCCTCTCCATCTTTCCCGATGGCCGGGCGATTATTCGAGGGGCCACCTCCCCGGAGGTCGCGCGGGCCGTCTACGACCGTTACGTCGGGCTCTAGGGGACCCGCCAACCGTTATATGGCCCCCTCGTGCTCAATATGCCAATGAAGGATGAGAAAGGGACGCTCCTCTTGAGCGGCGGGATCGACAGTCCCGTCGCCGGTCATCTCATGGCCAGCCAGGGCACGGAGGTCCTCGCCCTGCACTGCTCCCTGGAGCCCTTCACGGACCGCGCTCCGGAGGAGAAATCCCGGAAGATTGCCGAAACGCTCGGGTTCTCCGCCCTCTACGTTGCGCACCTCGGGGACGCTTTGGCCCAGATCGCCCGCAAGGCCCGCCGTCGCTACTACTTCGTGCTCTCCAAGCGGCTCATGTTCCGGGTGGCCGAGGAGCTGGCACGCCGCGAGGGGTCGACCTTCCTCATCACCGGCGAGAGCCTCGGCCAGGTGTCCAGCCAGACCCTCTGGAACCTGCGGGCCATCGAGGCGGCGGTGAACCTGCCGGTCCTCCGACCCCTCATCGGCTGGGACAAGATCGACATCATTCGCGAGGCCGAGCGGATCGGGACCTTCCCCATCTCGGTGGGTCCCGAGGTCTGTGACGTCCTGGGGCCGGCCCATCCCACGACCCGAGCCAAGCTGGAGGTCGTGGAGGCCGAGGAAGCGAGGCTCCACTACGACGCCCTCCTCGAGGGCTCGGTGGCGGCCCTGGAAGAGGCCGCCCTGGCCTCTGCCCCCGCGGCGGAAGCTAAATAGACGCCCGGCGATTGATGGGAGCGCGGATGAGCTACTTCATGATGCGACCCTGCCGAACCACCGCGGCCTACGTGGCCACCCTCAGGAAGCACCTCGTTCTGAACCTGGAGGAGGCCCGGGATGCCTTGGCCCAAGACGGGTATCGTATCACGGACTGCGGGGTGCTCCTCCTGATCCACGACGAGCCCGAGAGGACCCTCTACAAGACCGGGCGCATCTTGGTCAAGGGAGGGGAGGAGCCCGACGCCCGACGGGCCGTGGAGGAGATCTACGACCGGCTGGAGATCACGGAGCGGCTCGCCGCGTAAAATCGCACGAGGGGGCCCTGTGAAGCTCGTTCTCGACACCTCCGCCATCCTCTCGGGCATGGACTTCGCCGGGGATGTGTACGTCCCGTCCAGCGTGCTCCGAGAGGCACGGAAGGGGGGACTCGATCCGCGTGTGGAGGCGGTCCTGGAGACGAAGAGTCGCATCTTCGAGCCGCGCAATCGGGACCTGCGGAGGGTGTCCGAGGCCCCCCAGGAGACGGGTGACAACGCCAGCCTGTCGCCAACGGACCGGGAGGTCCTCGCCCTGGCCTTGCAGTTGGACGCCGCCGTCGTGACCGACGACTACGCCATCCAGAACGTGGCCGACCGCCTGGGCCTCCACTACCAACCCGCCCTGCTCCCGGGGATTCGCAGGCCGGAGGGATGGTCCTTCCGCTGTCGAGGTTGTGGACGCTACTGGCCGCAAGCCTTCGAGGCCTGCCCCGTATGCGGGGCCGAGGTTCGCCGCCACCGGGCCCGCGCCTAGCGCCCGAACCGCCGGCGTCGCATCTGGAAGGAGCGAATCGCCCGAAGGAAATCGATCTTGCGGAAGCCGGGCCAGAAGACGTCGACGAAGTACAGTTCGCTGTACGCGAGCTGCCACAGCAGGAAGTTGCTGATGCGTTCCTCCCCCGAGGTCCGCAAGATCAGGTCAGGGTCGGGCAGGTCCCCCGTATAGAGCCGCTTGGAGAAGACGCCCTCGTCAATCTCGTCCAAGGAGACACGTCCTTCCACGGTGTCCTCCACGAGACTTCGGATGGCGTCGAGGATTTCCTGACGTCCGCCGTAGGCCACGGCGAGGTTGAAGAGGTAGGCGTCGTAGTCGGCCGTTCGCTCCTCGGCGTAGCGGATGGCCTCCTGGACGGCCGGTGGGAGGCGCTCCGTCTGGCCGAGAACCTGGATGCGGATTTTGTTCTCGTGGACCCGTTCGTCGTCGCCGGCCCGACGGAAGTTCTTTGCGAAGA
>JBHIBW010000186.1:0-2504 GCA_046759265.1 Thermoplasmata archaeon | reverse complement strand
CCTTTGGTGCCCTCCTCGGCGATCTCCTAGGGAGCTTCCTCAAGCGTAGATGGGGCATCGCCCAGGGGGAGAAGGCGCCCATCCTGGATCAGTACGACTTCGTGATCGGGGCTTTTCTCGTGACGGGAGTCGCCTTTCCGGCCTGGGTGGCCATGCACTACCTCGTCGGCGAGGCGTTCTTGGGCATGGCGCTCATTGTTGTCGTGACTCCACCCCTCCATAGGGCTATCAACCTGATCGGATATCGAATGGGCAAGAAGGAGGTCCCTTGGTAGATTCGCTCGTGGAGGCATTGGTGAAGAGCGGGGCCCTGCAGTTCGGGGACTTCACGCTGACCTCCGGCAAGATGAGCAACTACTACGTCGACCTGAAGGCCGCCTTCACGGATCCCTCGCTGCTTATGCGCGTGGCCGAGGAGCTGGGACCGTACACCCAAGGATTCCAGCGCATGGCCGGCACCGAGCTTGGGGCCGTGCCCGTCCTCGTGGCCCTGGCCCTCGAGACGGGCCTGCCGTACGTCATCATCCGGAAGGAGGCGCAGGCGCATGGAACGGGCCGGGCGTACGAGGGCGAGATCGGGGAGGCGGAGCGGGTCCTCCTCGTGGAGGACGTGACAACGACGGGAGGCACGCTGCGTCGTGCCGCCGAACTCCTCCGGGGGGAGGGGGCGCTCGTCGACCACGCCGTGTGCGTCGTGGATCGGGGGGAAGGGGCGACGGAGAGCCTCGCGGCGATCGGGGTCACGATGCAGGCGCTGGTCGAGGCCCGGAACCTGACCGAACGGGGCCCCTGAGAGGCGCACTTTCGGTCACCCCCTCTTCGGGCCTATATACTGGTCCTCGCTGGATCTGTGATGACGCGTGTAAGCATGCGTCGGCGGGGGAACGAAGCGGTTCTGTCCTTCGACTATGATCGCTTCCTTGTGAAAGCGGTCAAGAGCATCGATCGGAGGCGGTACGACCCCATGACGAAAGAGTGGACCGTACCGCTTCACTACTACGCGGACGCGGTCGCCACCCTGGAGGCCGTGGGCGCCGAAGTGGAGATGGATCCGGAACTGACGGACCTCCACGAACGCGCCGTGGTCCCGCCGAGGGCGCGCCCTGAGGTCACCGTCGAACGGGCGGGGACCCAGTACGTCGTTCGTTTCGACTACGACCGCAGTCTCGTCCGGGCCGTCAAAAAGGTCCCTGGGCGAACCTTCGACTCCGTGGCTCGGGCCTGGCTGGTCCCCGTGGAGGAGGGCGCCCTGGAGAATCTCCTAGCGACCCTCGACGAGGTCGACTGCTCAGTCAAGCTGGCTCCGGACGTGAAGGCTTAGAACCCACCAGCCCGTCCCCTGTCCGTGGGGGAGGTGCGGCTCCTCGAGCTGAAGGCACGCGTTCCGGATTTGACCCGTGCGGAAAGTTGGTGTGCCGAACACGCCACGCCCGTCGAGGAGGTCGCCCAGACCGACACCTACTTTCCCGTTGGCGAGGCCGTCTCAAGCTGCGTGTCGTAGACGGGCGGGACGCGGGCACGCTGATCCACTACCGGCGTGATGACATGCCGGACCCCAAACCAAGCCGCGTATCTCTGCTTTCCGTCGCCGATCCGAGCCCACTAAATGATATTCTCAGCGGGGCCCTCGGCGTCCTCGTGGAGGTGCGGAAGCGGCGTCGGGTCTTCCGATGGGGTGAGGTCCAGGTCCACCTGGATCGGGTGGACACCCTGGGAACCTTCGTTGAGTTTGAGCGGATGGTGGATTCCCGAGAGGAGGAGGCGAGGGCCGAGGCCGAGTTCGCCGAGCTCCGGGTCTCTCTGGGGATCTCGGACGAGGACTTGGAGGCGGGTTCCTACAGCGACCTGGTTCGCAAGGAGGACCCCCAGGCCGACTAGGCAGAGCTATATCGCACGCAGCCGCTGCACGCTCCATGTACCTGCGATACTTCGGCATCCGGGTCACGGATCTCGATCGGTCCCTCAAGTTCTACACGGACCTGCTCGGGTTGAAGGAGGCAGGACGCGGGAGCATGAGCGAGTACGGCGGGGGCCGGGGGAAATGGGTCCTCTTGGAAGACGCGACCTCGGGTCAGCGGCTGGAGCTCAACGTCTATCCCGAGGAATCGCGATGGCACGCCCCGTACGAACCGGGCGAGGGTCTGGACCATCTGGGATTCGTCGTGGATGACGTCGAGGCCACGTACAAGGAGCTCGTGGCCAAGGGCGCCGGGCCGACGGACATCGACCCGGCGAGTACGGAGGGATATCAGGCCTTCGTGACGGATCCCGATGGCAATTGGATCGAGCTGTTTCTGCACGACTAATGCCTTGAAGAGGACTAGGAGATCCTAATCGTCCTCCGGCAGCACGAAGTCCATGTTATACTTCTTCCCGAGCGCCACAAGTCTCTCGAGATCGGCGGGATCGGGTGGTCCTTCAGGCGGTTCTGGAAGCACTCTATCCGAGGCTGGCTCGCCGGTTGCCGGGAAAAATCCTTCGAACCCAGGAGGCGAGATGATGAA
>JBHIBW010000185.1:0-2507 GCA_046759265.1 Thermoplasmata archaeon | reverse complement strand
CGAACCGGACGCTCCGACCGTCTGGGAGGATCTTCCGGAAGCGTATCCTCATGAGAATTTGGTCTGGTCTCGAGCCTACTTAAAGAGTCAGACCTTGTTATCAAGATAGAGAATCAAACAGACGAGGAGGGCTTCTGGAAAGGGGTCCTCGCCCACTCTTCTTCGGCTACTCCTCAAGCACGTCGACGCCGGTCCAGTCGCCGCCGAAGTCCTTAACGACTCCAGTGATGAGCTGGAAGCGGGCCCGTAATCGCCCGCTCTCGAAGAAGATGTACGCGTTGCGCAGCTTGGACGTGTAGAGGTTCTTGCGCTTCCCCTTCTGGGTAAGAACGCGATCGACGCATTCGATGAGGCTCGCTTCCTCGAGAACCCGGATCTTCCGGTAGCAGGCCGCGATGGGGATGCCGTATCGCGCGCTGATCTCCTGTGCGCTGATCTTGCGTTTGTAGGTGGCTAGGAGTATCTTTGCGCTGTACTCGTCAGTAAGAAGCTGTGAAGCCTGTAACGGATTCATCGGCCCTCTCTCCACCATCCCATCCATGAGGGGAAACGCCGGATGCGGGTGTTTGTTACTTAAGCGTTCCGGTCCAATTATCACGTGCTGCCAACGCCCAATTGACGCTCAAGACACCGAGATTGGAGGGTTGGAAGACGACATTAAGTACGGCCGAACGAGATTTCTGGACACGATGGGCGAATACGAGTGCTGCGGGATGGCCTTCGAGACCGAGGAAGAGTTCAAGAAACATCGCTTGGAAGTGCACGGCGAAGAGGCCTAGCGGCCGTGAAGGTCAACGCCGGCGCCTCGGGTTGGCCGGACGGCCGGTTGGAAGTCCGAACGTTTGGACATGAGCTTGAGGTGGATACCAAGGGGGAGGACGGACCGCCTCCGATGGCCCTCCTACTCACCTCCCTCGCGGGCTGCCACGTCGCGATTCTCAAGCACGTGCTCCGCCTGATGAAGATCGGGTGGGACGAGATTCAGCTGGATGTCGAAGCAGAGGAGACCGAGGTGGAGCCTAAGGTATACACCGACATTCACCTGGACTACGAAATCAGGGGGGCGGGGCTGGAGTCGCGGAAGCTCCTGCGGGCGGTGAACCTGGCAGAAAAGTACTGCTCGGTGAGCGTCATGCTCCATGACGCCGGCGTCCACACGACCCTTGATGTGCGTGCCATCGAAGCCCTCCCGACCCAGACCTGAGCTTTCGCCTGACTGAGCTCCTTCAGATGCGGACCTTGACTTCCCCGTCTTCAACGACCACCGGGTAAGTCTTCACTTGGAGGGCCGGACCCCCCTCGTGTCGCCCGGTTCGTACGTCATACTGCCAACCGTGCCATGGACAGGTGACGAGCGGACCTTCTAGGAACCCATCGCCGAGGGGTCCGCCTCGATGGAGACAGGTGTTGTCGGTGGCGTAGAAGGCGCCGTCGACGTTGTAGAGAGCCAGGAACAGGCCCTCCCTTTCCACGATCCGGGTCTCACCCGGCCGCAGCTCATCGGTGCGGGCGAGGGTCACCTCTCGGGTCATCGCGCTGGACCCGTGCGCTCTTCATCCGCGCCTCGGAGGCCCACCGGACGCGAGGTCCTCACGCCTCCTGGGCCTCCAGCCACTTCTCCGCGTCCATGGCCGCCATGGAACCGAACCCCGCCGCGGTCACCGCCTGCCGGTAGCGGTAGTCGTGGACATCCCCGGCGATGAAGACGCCCTCGACGTTGGACTTCGTAGAGTCGTACACGGTGATGTAGCCCTTTTCCATGTCAATCTGGCCCTCGAAAATCTTCGTGTTGGGGACGTGGCCGATGGCGATGAAGACCCCTTGCACCGGGATGTCTTGAGTCTCCTTCGTCTTCACGTTCCGGACCCGGACCCCGGCGACCTTCTCCTCACCCAAGACCTCGACGACCGCGGAGTCCCAGAGGAAGTCAATCTTGGGGTTCTTGGAGGCCCGTTCGGCCATGATCTTACTCGCTTTGAGTTCGTCCCGCCGATGGATGACCGTCACGTGCTTTGCCAGCTTGGATAGGAAGAGGGCCTCTTCCATGGCCGTATCCCCGCCCCCCACGACGACGAGGTCCATCCCCCGAAAGAAATGGCCGTCGCAGGTCGCGCAGCTGGACACACCGTAACCGATGAGGCGCTTCTCCGACTCCAGCCCGAGCCACTTGGCCGAGGCGCCGGTGGCGATGATGATACTGCGGCCCTCGTAGACCCTGTCCCCGACGTGGACCTTGAAGGGTCGATCGCCAAACTCTACCTCGGTCGCGTTTTCGTAGACGAACTCTCCCCCGAACCGCTCGGCCTGCTTGATCATGAGGTCCATGAGGTCTGGGCCCTGGATGCCGTCCGGGAAGCCCGGGTAGTTCTCCACGTCGGTGGTGAGCATGAGCTGCCCCCCGTACTCGAATCCCGCCACGACCAAGGTCTTGAGATTCCCGCGGGTGGCGTAGACGGCGCTCGTGAGTCCGGCGGGGCCGGATCCTAGGATGATAACATCGTAAAGCA
>JBHIBW010000184.1:0-2510 GCA_046759265.1 Thermoplasmata archaeon | reverse complement strand
GATAGACGGTGATGGAGTAAAAGAGGATGGCTAAGGCAATCGCTAGGATGCCTAGAATCTCGACAAACATATTTCGTTCTGCGATAATGAGGTGTCTAGTTAAGGGTTTGCTGCAGCAATCCAGGAGGGGTTTCGGAATATCTGGCCACGGATTTGAGCCGCTCTGACGTTCGGTTATCGTCTGAGCCTTAAGACCATTTCGACGTCCATCGATGTTTAAATCTCGTCCTCACCTCGAGGTGCTGAGATGGCCACCGCGCCTCGGGTCGCCCTCGTTGTCCTGAACTGGAACGCATGGGACTCCACGAGAAGGTGCCTCGATTCGGCGACAGGACTCACCTATCGGCCGTTGGACATCTACCTGGTCGATAACGGTTCGCGGGATGGAAGTCCGGACCGGGTCGCGGCCTCCTTCCCCGGTGTAAACCTGATCCGCCTGCCGGAAAACCTGGGGTACGGCGGAGGGATGAACGCGGGAATCCAGAAGGCCCTCGAGGAGGGCGGCGACCACATCCTCTGTCTGAACAACGACATGACCCTGGACCCGGGCTTCCTCGAGCCGCTCGTCGAGGCCGTGAAGGACGGAACCGTGCCCTATCCGGCTCTCTTTCAGGGAGAGGATCATCGTCTCCTGGACAACGCAGGGAACCGGCTGAGCTATACCGGCCTGACGAGTCTGATCGCCCACGGTGAGCGGGATGTTCCCACCTCGGTCATGGCGGACTACACCGAGCTCCCGTTCCTCCCTCGCAGACTCCTGGAACGCATCGGCGCATACAAGGAGGAATACTTCGCGTTCTACGAAGACGTCGACCTTTGTCTGCGCATCCGCGACGCGGGGTGGGACTTTCGCTTCGTTCCTGCATCGAAGATCGCCCATCGCCGAGGATCAACCACCCGGCGCATTCCGGGCCTGATCTCCTACTACAGCGTCCGCAACCGTCTCCTGATGATACGGGACAACGGAAGCGGGACCCGCTGGCTGATTACGGCCTTGCACGTCCTTCTTCTCACCCTTCCCTCTCAACTCCTCGAATCGCTCGCGAACCCCGAGTCAAAGCACTCTGCCCGCCACCTTCTCTCCGGGCTCCGCGACGGGCTCCTCACATGGCGGCGGGGAGTCACGCGTCGGTGGCCTGTCCCGGCCTAGCCGATATCCCAGACCCCTAGACCGCTGTAGAAGGGGGGCTCCGCGCTCGGCTCTTGCAGGTATCGGATCAGTCCGGTGAAAGCCCGTCGGGATGCCTGGCGTTCCGCTCTCATGTACCATAGCCAGTCCCGAACGCTCTGGGTGGGGCGAACCTGGATTTCCGGGAATTGTCTTCGCACGTCCTCAAGGCTCGGATGGCCCGCTGCAAGGTGTTCGTCGATGTTGGGTTCCCTTCTCCCGAACCGCCTCTCGAACCACTCCTGAAAGGCTTCGTCGCTGCGGGCTGCTTGATAGGTCCCGTCTGCGCTCTCGAGTGGCATGTGGAGAAACGCCGACTCCCGCGTGACGCGCCGGACCTCGTTGGCGAAGGAGCCTCGAAGGTCCTGTGGCACGTGCTCCAGGACATCCATCGCGACCACGAAGTCGAAGGCATCGTCCTTGGCCGGGAGGGCGATCCCGCTCCCGACGAGCCGTGTCTCTTCGCCGGGGAGGGGGTACAAGGGTCGGGACATGATGTCCAGTTGCACGAGGCGGCCCGCCTCGATGAGGTCACGGGGGAGAAAGAACTCAAGACCGAACCACCCCGGACCCACTTCGAGAATCCGCACCTCAGGATGGAGGCGCTCGCCGAGTGCTCCCATGAGCGCCGCATAACGGTGCCAGGTGTCCAAGGCGGTCGACCAGAGAAGGGCCTCCAGGAATCCAAAGGCGGGGCCGCGATATCGATAGAATCGGCCTCGCAGCCATCGGTACAGGTTGCTCCCGGCGGCTTCCCGCGCGATGGCCGCCTCCGCCCCGTCCATCGGGCACGAATCGTCCCCTGGGTTAAGAGATTCCTTCCTCGGTCCGAAGGGACAAGCCTTTATCCGAGCCCCTTGCCTCAATTCTCCGTGCGGGTTCTCCTCTTCACTGGAAAGGGCGGCGTGGGGAAAACGAGCGTCGCCGCCGCCACAGCCCTCGAGCTGGCCCGTCGGGGGAAGGAGACCCTCGTCATCTCGACCGATCCCGCACACAGCCTAGGGGACGTCTTTGAGAAGACAATTACGGGCACGCCGACGCCCCTCGCGCCCCGCCTCGCCGGCCAGGAGATTACGGTGATCGAGGCCCTCCGGGAGTACTGGTCAGAGGTCAAGGAGTACCTCCTGGAGCTCTTCGCGGCCCAGGGCCTCGATGACGTCTCGACCGAGGAGTTGGCCATCCTTCCCGGGTTCGACGAGCTCGCCTCCATCCTCTACGTGGACGCCCATCATCGGGAGGGAAAGTACGACGCCCTCGTGGTCGACACGGCCCCCACGGGCGCCAGCTTGAAGCTCCTCAGCCTCCCGGAGATGGCCCAGTGGTACATGGATCGCATCTTCAA
>JBHIBW010000183.1:0-2563 GCA_046759265.1 Thermoplasmata archaeon | reverse complement strand
GTGTTGAGATAGAGAGCCGCATCGAACAGCGAGAGATCGAGGAAGCGGCCCTCCCCCGACTGTTGGCGCGCGAGGAGCGCTCCCACGACGGCGAAGGCGGCCAGAAACCCCGAAGAGACGTCGGCAGCCGGGACGGGGGACACCGTGGGGTCCTTGCCTGCGCCGCGATCAAGGCCGCCGGCAAGAGCAAGGAAGTTGATGTCGTGCGCGGGGCGATCCCGGTACGGTCCTCGTGCTCCGAAGCCAGAGAAGGCGCAATAGACCAGCTCCGGTCTGAGCCCAGCCGCCGTCTTGTACCCCAGCCCCAGCTCCTCCGCGACCCCCGGACGGAACTGTTCGATCAGGACGTCGGCGGTCGGGACGAGGCGACGCAGGATGTCTCGTCCCTCAGGTGACTTCAGGTTCACGCCCAGGCTCCTTTTCCCCTGGTTGAGGGCGAAGAACACGGGGCTCCGGCCCGAGGAATTCCGTGCCATCTCGCGAAGGTAATCCCCCCTTCCCGGTTGTTCGACTTTGATGACCTCCGCGCCCAGATCGCCCAGCAGCTGCGTTGCCAGGCCGCCCGGAAGGAGGCGCGTCAGATCCAACACTCGCATCCCGTCCATGGGTCCGCCCAAGAAAATCGCCGAGAGGGCATCCGCTTCCGCCTCTTTAGGCTGCCCTGAGCCACCACTGGAGAGCAATCGCCCCTCGCTGGGACAACCCCCCTTTTCGAGGCTTCATGGTCACGCCTTTTCCGCGCGATTCTTACCCGGCAAGCCTTAATTAGCGGGGCACCCGTATCTCAGATTAGGACTGATTATGCAGGAAAGCGTCATCGTGGGGGCCGTTCGGACGCCCATCGGGCGACGCAACGGCGCGCTCAAAGATGTCCGGGCCGACGACCTGGCTGCCCTGGTCCTCCGCGAGCTTATCGACCGGACCGGCGTTGAACCCGAGAGCGTCGACGACGTCATCCTGGGATGCAACACCCAGATCGAGGAGCAGGGGCTCAACATCGCGCGCCTCGCCGTCCTTACGGCGGGGCTGCCCGAGACCATTCCAGGCACATCTGTCAACCGCCAATGCGGCTCCGGACTCCAGGCCCTCAACGTGGCTTCCATGGGCGTGGCGACCGGGCATTACGACATGGCCGTCGGCGGAGGCGTCGAGAGCATGAGCCGGGTGCCCATGGGAAGCGACGCCGGTGTCTTCAACGAGAAGTTGGTCGCGCGATACGACCTGGTCCCCCAAGGGGTCTCTGCAGACCTGATTGCGGACAAGTGGGGAATCACCCGCGAGGAGCTCGATGAGTTCGCATTCATGAGCCACCGACGGGCCATCGCGGCCATCGACGCGGGTCGGTTCAAGGATGAGATTGTGCCCGTGCCAATCGCGAACGGCGGCGGATCTCTCTTCAGCGTCGACGAGCACCCACGCCGAGATACCTCCCTCGAAAAGCTGGCCTCGCTGAAGCCCGCGTTCCGACCGGATGGAAGAATCACCGCGGGAAACTCCTCCGGAATCAATGACGGGGCGGCGGCCGTCCTCGTGACGACGAAGGAGAAGGCGAGGGAGATGGGGCTCGAGCCCCTTGCAACGATCCGTTCCATGGCCGTGGCCGGCGTCGACCCGGTCCTCATGCTGACGGGGCCCATTCCCGCCACACGCAAGGCGCTTGCGAAGATCGATCTGACGATGGACGACATCGACGTCCTCGAGCTCAACGAGGCGTTCGCCTCCGTACCCATCGCCTGCGGACGCGAACTCGGAATCGACTTCGAGAAGATGAACCCCAACGGCGGGGCCATCGCCTTGGGCCATCCGCTGGGTTGCAGCGGCGCTCGGCTTCTGACTTCTCTCCTTTATGAGATGGAGCGGCGGGACTCCCGATACGGCCTGGCCACCCTCTGCATCGGCTTCGGACAGGGCATCACGACCGTCGTCGAGCGCGAGGCCGCCGCATAAGCCACGCGTGTCCCCCCGCAATGATGGGATCCCACGAAGGCACAGGTCCGAGGACCGTGCTAGTTAGCTAGACACCATAGTCCAGTGGCACATCCCGCTATCATTGTCGAGAGCGCTGGCCAACCCAGAATAAAGAGCAGCATTGTCGGTGTGAAGATAGACCCGATAGACCCGAAAGCGACGACCAAACCGAATACGAACACGCTCCCTACCGCTACGTAAATCCCAACAGCGGTCGCGATCCGTCGAAGAGGCGCCCAGGCAGGACGATGGAGGCTAAGGAGCGAGAATAGGGCAAAGCCCACGAGAAGGGCAGGGATGAGCAAACCAGGCACCAACAAGACCACGAAGCTGACAGTCGTGAACCAACGGAAGGCGGAGAAGAGGAGCACGGTCATGAAAGGGGCACCCAGCCCCGACCCAAGAGCGTACATCCCGTATGGATGGCTCCTACCTCGTTTCGAATTCATGGCCTGGAGACTTAGGCAATCTCTCAGAGCTCACCCACTTCTTCCCGCGAAATGACCAGTCGCTGAATCTGGGAGGTTCCCTCCCAGATCTGGAAGACCTTCGCGTCCCGCATCCACTTCTCCACGGGCAGGTCCTTCATGTAGCC
>JBHIBW010000182.1:0-2574 GCA_046759265.1 Thermoplasmata archaeon | reverse complement strand
GCTATCTGAAGACATACCGCGGGAGCCATGTGGCCAGGGCCGGGAAGAGGGCCACCAAGACAAGTCCCACGAGTTGGATGGTAACGAAGGGAACTATACCACGATAGATGTGTCCTGTGGTTATCTCGGAAGGCGCTACACCCCTAAGGTAAAAGAGGGCAAACCCAAGAGGGGGTGTGAGAAACGAGGTCTGCAGGTTGATACCTAACAGGACGCCATACCAGAGCGGATCGAATCCCATGTCGCGCATGATCGGGGCGATAACCGGGAGGTGAATGAATGCAATCTCGATGAAGTCGAGGAAGAAGCCCAGGACGAAGACGATACCCATGATACTCGCAAAGACTGCCCAAGGCGGAACCGCCAGACTGTTAATGAAGCTTCGTACCAGGGCATCTCCCCCCATTCCACGGAAGGCCAGGCCGAAGGCTGTGGCCCCGACTAGGATAATAAAGACCATGCTGGTGAGTCGGGTCGTGATCTGCATTACCTCCCGAAGCATCCCCAGGTTGAATCTACGGTTCACCACCGTGAGGAGGACGGCACCGGAGGCGCCCATGGCCGCTGCCTCTGTCGGTGCAGCGACACCAAAGAAGATTGAACCAAGCACGGCTGTAATGAGGGCAAGTGGAGGAATCAGTGCCCTTCCCGCTCTGACCCAAAGCTCCAGCGGAGCGATTGCCGCACGTTCCTGGATGGAGATTGGCGGCATGACCTGCGGGCGAAAAGCCGACACGGTAAGCAGGTACAGGATGTAAAGACCTGCCAGGCCCACGCCGGGGATGAGGGCCCCGAGAAACAGGTCGCCCACGGGTACGCCCAAGATATCTCCTACCAAGATTAGAACGATGCTCGGAGGAATAATCTGACCGAGTGTACCCGAAGCGCAGACCACGCCGGCAGCCAGCTCCTTCTGGTATCCTCGACGCAGCATCGTGGGGAGCGAGATCACTCCCATGGTGGTGACGGTCGCACCGACGATTCCGGTCGAGGCCGCCAGTAGCGCCCCTACCACCACGACCGAGATCGCCAGGCCGCCCGGGAGGCGCCCGAAGAGCAGTCCCATGGTTTCCAATAGATCTGTGGCCAGCCCCGAGCGCTCGAGTGTGACCCCCATGAAGATAAAGAGAGGGACCGCGATGAGCGTGAAATTGGTCATTACCCCCCAGACGCGAAGAGGGAGAAGGTCGAAGAAGCTTATTCCGAAGGTGTAGAGGCCGAAGGCCAGCGCGGTGCCGCCAATGGTGAAGGCGACCGGGTAACCGACCAGGATTAAGACAGTGAAGACGAGAAACATGAAGGCCGGTAATAGGTCCGACATTGGGTTATTCCAGGCCCGATGGGGGTTCCCTTCGTAAGACGACGTAGCTGTTTTTGATGGTCTCCGAGATCCCCTGTAGTCCAAGCAGGGTAAACCCGACAGGTATCGCTCCTTTCAGAAGGTACCTGGCGGGGAGTCCACCGGGGTCTGGCGAACCTTCAAGGACAGCCCATGAGTGGGAGACGAAGGGGAGCGAGGTCTTGATCAGGAGAAAGCAGGTCGGGAAAAGGAAGAGGAGGCCGAAGACGAGGTCGACCAGGGCCTGGCTTCGGGGAGACAGGCGCGTGTACAGGATGTCCACCCGGACGTGGTTGCCCTTCAGGTGGGTGTACCCTGCCGCCATCAAGAAGAGCAGAGCGAAGAGATGCCACTCCACCTCGTGAACGAACACGAAGCTGGTGTTGAAGAGATAACGAAGGAGCACATCAAAAGTGGTGACGACCACCATGAGAGTTGTAAGCCAGGAGATGGCGCGGCCGACGCGATCATTGATCTGATCGATCCATCGGACCAGAGCGAAAGGGATGGAGGAATTGGTCCTGTCCATTATTGCTCGATGAGCTTGAGGAAGGCCGTCTCGTCCAGGGTCTTGATTCCAAGATCCTTTGCCTTGTTCAGCTTGGAGCCAGGGTCAGCACCGACCACGACGTAGTCTGTATTGCGGCTCACGTTGGACCCAACCCTTCCTCCTAAGGCCTCGATGCTTTTCTGTGCCTCACTGCGGGAAATAGCGTTGAGGCCTCCCGTGAGGACAAAGGTCAATCCCGCCAGCTTTCCTTCCCTCTTTGGTTCTCTCTTTGCCCGGATTCCTGACTTCAGGAGTTTTTCGATGACCTTTCGATTCTCCCTTTGGGTAAAGAAACGTGCAATGCTCTTGGCTACCTCGGGTCCAATTTCACGCACCTCCGTCAACTCCTCTTCGGAGGCATCCATCACCTTGTTCAGGCTGCCGAACTTTTCGGCCAAGAGCTTGGCTGTGGCTTCGCCCACCTGGCGGATGCCGAGCGCGGTGAGGAGGCGAGGCAAACTCGAGTCTTTGCTCCGTTCCAGTGAATCGAGGAGGTTCTGGGCTGATTTTTCGGCCATTCGCTCCAGACCCGCAAGCTCTTCTCTCTTCAGGCTGTAGAGATCGGCGATGTCCTTGACCAATCCCTGGTCGACGAGTTGGTCTATAAGCTTCTCACCGAGTCCCTCGATGTCCATGCCTCCACGGGAGCCAAAGAATTTGAGACCCTCCTTCAGCTTGGCGGGAC
>JBHIBW010000181.1:0-2583 GCA_046759265.1 Thermoplasmata archaeon | reverse complement strand
TACCTCGAGCGCCACGGCCTTCGTCAAGCCGAGGAGCCCTGCCTTCGCGGTGGCGTAGTCCGCCCCGTGGTCCGTCCCGCGCACGCCAATCTGGCTCGAGATGTTGATGATGCGGCCCCACCCCTCCCTCCGCATCGCGGGAAGGACGGCCTGGATGCAGTGAAACGCCCCCGAGAGGTTGACCGCGAGGGTTCGCTCCCAGTGATCCGGCTCCAACTCGTCCACGGTCGCGCGCTGGTAGATGCCAGCGGTGTTTACGAGAACGGCAATGGGCCCGAGGTCCTCTTCGGCGCGTTGTACTATCCGGCGGACGGCATCCCGGGACGCCACGTCGGCCCGGATGGCGAGGCTCCTCCGTCCGACCTGCTCAACCTGATCCGCCACGTCCTGTGCCGCGTCTTCCCGATTCAGGTAGTTCACGACAACATCGTAGCCGTCGGCGGCCAATCGGAGCGCCGTAGCCCGTCCGATCCCCCGTGAGCCCCCCGTAACCAGGCAGACCTGCGTCATCGGCGAACCGGACCACAACGAAGGGCTGACGTTAAGGATTGGCCCTACGCCTGGGGCGTCAAATCCACGAGTTCCACGCCCTCTTCGCACATCGGGCACGTCTTGGGACGATGCTTGCCGCCCTTCTCGTGGAGGAGGCAATAACTCGGGCTTCCGTCGAAGTCGTCCCGCCTCTCTCGACGGTCCACGATGGAGGCGACGGCCACCACGGTGGAGCCCTTGGAGCGAATGTACTTGGCCACGGAGGCGAGGGTCCCCCCGGTGAGGATGGCGTCGTCCACCAGGATGACCTGGTCATCCTCGTCGATCTCGATGAAGGGACGGAACCCCCATCCGTCGTTCGTCCGGTTCGCCCAGAGGATCCGGTCCGCGTCCAGGTGTTCGCCCATCCAGAAGGCGACGGGGATCCCCGCGTCCATCGGCGCGATCACCGTGAACCGCTTGCCCTTTTCAAGGCGATAGAGGATGCCCGAACGCCGGAGGACCCGACCTAGGGAGACGCAGAGGATTTTGGCGTCGCGGGAGTTCTGCAGGGCGAGGGGGACCTGGAAGAACCGCTTGTAGTGCAGCTTCGTCCGCGGGAGGCGAAAGTGCCCCTCCTTCAGGGCGCCCGTGGACCGGAGGATCTCCCAGGCCCGCTCGACCTCTCGTTCGGTCGCGTAGTACCGTTGCACCCTTCCCACCCCTGCGCTGGCCTCTCCGCTTCATAGGCTTCTCGCCTTAACCTTTTTCCTGGCCCCTGGGGCCGCCGCGGGGCGGGGGCCACCCCCGACTCATCGTTATATATATGTCCGCTCGGATAGTGAAAACGGGACCGTCGAGAGGGGGACTCAGGCGGGTCGAACGTGGGTGAGGAGGAAGAAGACCGCGAACTCTTCGTGAAGTGTCCGACCTGCGGACGCATTTCGGAGGGCTGCGAACACATCCGTGGAGAGGACCTGGCCGCCCTGCGGCGCCTCATCCGAGCGGGGGTGAGCGTCTACGAGAACGAGGAGGCGGCCCAGGAGGAGGAGCTCTTCGAGTCGTCCGAGGAGGAGCCGAAGGGCTCCGAGCTCTACCAGCTCCTGCAGCCACGGTTCACGCTGGAAGACGTGGTCCTCACGCCGAACACGCGGGGGGCCATCGAGGACGCCCTGGTCGAGTTGCGGCACAAGTGGCTCATCTTCGAGGCGTGGGGACTCTCCGAGGTCATCCGGAAGCGCAAGGGGCTCTCCCTCCTCTTCGCAGGCCCCCCGGGGACCGGGAAGACGATGACCGCGGAGGCCCTCGCCCACGCCATGGGGAAGCCCCTCATGGTCGTGAACTACGCCCACCTGGAGAACATGTGGGTGGGGGAGACGGAGAAGAACATCGAGCGGGTGTTCCACAACGCGTGGAGCGAGGACGCCGTCCTCTTCTTCGACGAGGCGGACGCGGTGTTCCACCGCCGGGGCCAGACGGCGGCGCCGTGGGCGAATCGGGACGTGAACGTCCTCCTCAGCCGGTTGGAGGAGTTCCCCGGCATGGTGATCCTCGCCACGAATCTCACCAAGGTCCTCGACCGTGCCCTGGACCGCCGCATCGACATCCCGGTGGAGTTCGAGATGCCGGACGCGAAGATGCGGGAGGAGATCTACCACAAGCTCATGCCCCGCTTGGCGCCCTTGAGCGGCGACGTGGACTTCCGGAAGCTGGCCCGCAAGTACCGCCTGTCCGGCGGCCACATCTTGAACGTCATCCGCCAGGCCATGCGGTACGCCGCCCGCCGCGACGGGATTCTCCGCATCGTGACTATGGACGACATGCAGGCCGCCGCGAAACGGGAGGTCGCCAAAGCCCAGGTGATGAACCGCAACCACCTCGAGGAGGACGGCGAGGGGGGTCCGGGCAGCCGGGTCGCCTACCACGGGTAGCGGCAAAGGTCAACGATTAAGAGGCGAAGGCTCTCTCCGTTCCACGCCCATGGGCGTCAACCTCACCCCCATCCTTCAGCCCAGGATTCTCCGCCTGGATGACCTGAGGGGCCGGAGTTTCGCGGTCGATGGGAACAACGTCCTGTACCAGTTTCTCGCCCTGATCCGACGGCCGGATGGG
>JBHIBW010000180.1:0-2596 GCA_046759265.1 Thermoplasmata archaeon | reverse complement strand
CCCGCTTGGAGAGGAGTTCGTCCAGCTCCACCTGCCCGAGGACGTCCCGGAGGGTCGTCTGGGCCAGGAGGTTCGTCGCCTGGAAGAAGTCGCGCACCTTGATGACGGCCTTGATGGGCTCGTCCACGCGGTAGTACACCACCGCGTCGACCTGCACGGAGACGTTGTCCTCCGTGACCACCGACTGGCGCGGCACGTCGATGGAGAGGACGCGCAGGTCCACGAGGACCCGCCGATCGATGAGCGGGATCAGGATGTACAGGCCGGGACCCTTGGTCCCCCGTAACCGGCCGAGCCGGAAGATGACGGCCCGCTCGTATTCCCGCGCCACCTTGATCGCGGAGACCAAAATAATGAGCACGACAAACACGGCTAGGCCGATGAGAATCTCATGAAAGGCCATGGGATGCTTCCCCCCAAAATCATCGTCCTGGCGTATATAATCGTTTGCGGCTCCCGTGAATCCTCAGGCGGGAATCTTGCGACCGCAGTTCGAGCAGTACTCGTACTGAGCCTGCAAGGGCGCGCGGCAGTAGGGGCAGTACTGGGGCGCCTCGTCTGAAGGAGCGGGGATCCACTCCGGAGGACCCTCCGGGCCGGCCTCTCCCATCTGGGTTCCAAGGAGAGGTCCTCCCGTCCCTCGGACCCGAGCGATGGCCTCCTCTGCCCGTCCGATCTTCGCGAAGGCAATGATAAGGAGAATGGCGGAGGGGATCCCCCCGAAGAAGATGGAGATGATTCCCAGGACAAGGGCCGGGGTCGAGGCCTCGCGCACCCGCCCCTGGACCAAGGGCACGCGGACTGTAAAGTAGACAATGATCAGCATGATGAGGGGGGCCAACCCCAGGAACAAAAAGCCGGGAAGTGCGGCCGCAGAAAGGAGGAAGATGAACCCGAAGAGCCCGTAGAGAGCCAGGGCCGCGTCCGTCAGGGATCGGGCGCTTCGGACGTAGGCTTGGACTTCCTGAGGACGCGGCGTCGGGCGCATCAAGTTGGCATCTGGCGCGGACGTTTTGGTCTTTCCTCTTCCCCGTCAGTCGCTTGAGCCGTGCGACTCATTCCGGGGGTGCGGACGGCGCAGGCGTGACGAACTCGTAACGCTGAGAGAACGCGAGGACCGCGGCCGCGATCATGATGCCGGCGGCCCCAAAGAGGATCCACGCGCCCAAGCCTAACCCCCACGCCACCGAGGCGGTGCCGCCTTCGAAAGTCAGGTCGACCTCCCCGCCGAAGGGGTTCGCGAACACGGGTTCGAGGATGACGTCGGGATTGATGCCTCCGGGCGGGAGGGTGAGGAGCCCGAAGAAGGAGAAGAAGGACAGGACGAAGACGGCCACGAAAGGCAGGAGGAGGATGACCGCGCGGCCTCCGAAGCGCCCCCCCAACTTACGGGAGGTCTTCGTGCCGGTGATGCGGAACACGAACCAGGCGCTGAGGATCAGGAAGAAGGCCGCCAGGGGAATGGGGAGGAGGTTCACGAGGGCATCGGGGTCCCCGATCTTCATCGGATTGATGAGGATGCCCGCCAGGCCCCCGATCTCGAGGAAGGTCACGAAGCCGCCCGTGACCAGGAACCCGGGGGCGTTGATGTCGGTGTTGACCTGCCACCACGGGTAGAAGAAGCCGACCACCCCCACGATCAGTCCCACGAGCGCCAGGACCATGGCCACGCTCTTCCGGTCGAACGGGAGGAGGTGGGCGAAGGGCCAGAGCCACACTCCGGCCTTCGTGCGACGGTGGCGCCGCCAGATCCGGATCAGCGTGCCTACGACGCCGAGGGCGAACCCGATCCAAAAGACAAGCCAAATGTTGGCGAGGATCCACTGGAACGACAGGTTGAAGACGGAGGGGACCGCGAGTGCGGCTGCCCACTCCACCGGCGTCCCGAACATCGCCCCCTCGCTCCGGAAGGCGGGCCCCGGGGGGCCGGCCTCGGCTCGGACGTGGGCGGGCACGGAGAACTCGCCCCACCGTCCGGCGAACTGGAGCCACTCGTTGCCCGCGGAGGGACTCGCCTGTTCCCCCAGGTTGACAATGGGGTAGTCCCCGGGCCTCCAGACTGGACCTTGGTCGGAGAGCATGTCCCCTGAGATACCCAGGTGTCCCTGGTAGGGCCGGAGATAGCTCGCGTGGGCCCCCAACGCCACGTAGACCTTCGGATGGGTGCCCTCCCGCTGAACGGAGGTGGGAAGGAAGGCGGTGAAGGCGTTCTCGCTGTCCCAGGGCATCCGTTGCCCGTCGTGGTGCTGGGCATAGGCCACCTCGGTCGGCGTGCTGCCGCTCACCGTCGCCTGGACCATCTCCCAGTCGCCCTCGTGGTTGTTCCACACGCCGGGGTTGAACGCGTAGTAGAACCAGTACTGGACGACCGTCTGGCCGCCGTCGGGCGTGACACGCCCGTAGACGGTGTCGGGGTGGCTGCCGGTCTGGTAGGCGGCCAGGATGCCGGAGTCGTCGCGGATGGTGCCGAGGGTGTTGTTGAGGTAGTACACGTCGCCCGGGTTCACCTCCGGATTCGCGGGGACGTTGAAGGCCGCCAGATCCGTCGCGTTGGGCGCGGGATTCACGAGGATGGGCGGGCCGCTGTCGTTGTACC
>JBHIBW010000179.1:0-2597 GCA_046759265.1 Thermoplasmata archaeon | reverse complement strand
CACGAGCGTGAAGGACCTGCTGGTGGAGATGAAAGACATCAGCGAGCACATCGTCGATCTGGCGTACGCGGCCGTGGTCTTCGATAGCGACGACCTGGCCACGGAGGTACGAAAGCTCGAGGAGCGGATGGATTACCTCCGCTACCAGATCCGGATGATCGCGCTTATGGCGAGCCGGACGAAGGACGACGCCGAACGCCTCGCCGGCATCTTGCAGGTCGCCTCGGCCGCCGAGACCATCTCCAATGGGGCCGGGGACATCGTGGACCTTCTGGAGCAGCGCATCGAGGCCCGCCCCTTTCTCCCGTTTGTGCTGGGGGAGGCCGACGAGAAGCTCCGAGCGGTCTCGTTGGAGGACGGTTCTTCGATGGTCGGCCGAGCGATTGGGGACCTCCGTGTGGAAACGGAGACGGGGATGCGCGTTATCGCCCTGCGCCGGGGTCGAAAGTGGATCTACGACCCGGAGGGAGAAGCAGTCCTGAGGGCAGAAGACCTCCTCGTGCTGCGCGGCACGGAAGACGGCTTCCAGCGGCTGGTCCGATACGCCCGGGGTGAGGAGGAATGGCCGGAGGCAACCGTTTGACCCTCGAGGACACCCTCCGGGAGATGAAAGACACCTCCGAACTCATGGTGGACCTCGCTTACTCGGCCCTGCTCTACGACAACGAGGAGATTGCGCGCCACGTCCTGGAGTTGGAAGACCGGATCGACGCGTGGGACCAGGAGATCCAGCAGCGTGCCGTCGAGCGGGCGATCGAGGACGGAGACGTGCAGAAGGCCCTCGTCTTCATTCGGATGGCGTCCTCAATCGAGGACATCGCGGATGGGGCGCTGCAGATCGCTGACGTGGTTCTGCGGGACATCGAGCCGCATCCCGTCGTCGCCGAGGCGCTACGGGAATCCGACACGAGCATCTCGACTGTCACGGTTCCACCCGCTTCACGAGCCGACGACCGCACGTTAGGGGAGCTCAAAGTTGCCTCAGAAACGGGGGCATGGGTCCTCGCTGTGCGTAGGAAGGGAGCGTGGATCTATGGGCCAGACGAGAACACAACGCTCCTCGCGGGAGACTTGCTCGTCGTGCGAGGCCCTATCGAAGGTGAGCCGGAATTGCGCCGATTCTTGAGAGCATGAGCTTTCCCAGCCCACCTTTCCCTCATCCCGTCAAGGGGTTTTGGAGACGGCAGGGTTCCGCAGGCCCCGGGCCGTTGGGGTGGATGCCCCTGGTTACCCTGCTCCTCCTCGCAATTGGGAGTCTGATGCTCCTTCCAGGTCCTGTGGTGTGGCTGGCAATGGGGGATACCTGGGCCTTCGTCTTTGGCACCGTTGGGGCGGTCTTCCTCTTTCTCGGGTGGGCGAAGTTGGGCGTGGACATATCCGATGTCCGGAGAGACACCGGCGCGTACCCCAGCCTCCGAAAGGGCTCGATGTTGTTGGCTTACGGCATCTCGTGGACCGCTTTTGTCGTCGGAACCGTCTCGCTCAGCGGCCTGACTTCGATGCCGCCGCCGCCACCCGTAACACGAGAACTTCTTCCAGAACTCTTGCTCTACGTGCCTAGCATCTATGCCCCCGTGGTTCTTGGCCAGGCCTCCATTCTGCTGCTAGGAACTGACTATCTCGCTCGCCCCAGGGGCCGCCTGATGAGTCTAATTGGCATCTCGACGCTTTTCGTGATCGCTCTCATCGCCATTGCCGTGGAGCTTCGAGGCGCACCCGCACCGTGGGCTCTCTTCCTCGCCGGGATCACGAGTCTAGGGTACATGCTCGTCGCCGTCCCGTGGCTTCTCTATCCCGCTCAATACACTCCGACCGACCGGAGCGCTGGAATCGACAGGTCTGCGGACGCAGGCTACGCCCTCCCGGGCTCTGCAGGATGGGGGAAATGGGCACGGCGCAGGAACGGATGGGCCGCCCTGATCCCAGGGATTCTCCTCCTAATCGTGAGCTATCTTCTGAGCACTTTCTTGGTGTGCGCATCAGGAGTGGGGTGCACGCGACCCTTCGTAGCCGAGGGGCTGGGCGCACTCGGAGTCGGACTGTTCCTGATTATTCTGGGCCTCGTCCTCTACGCGTCCTCCTAAGTCCTTTAGGGATTGAGCTCCCGTGACCCGCACGGCGATCTAGTCTTCCCTCGCCAAGGCGGCGGAATAGCCCCGGGCAGATTCGAACTGCCGTCACGAGGTCTCCCCTCGGTTGGACCGATCCAGAGCCTCGCATGATTGACCGCTACACCACGGGGCTGCGAGGGGGCTGAGCCTGGCCTCCGCCTAATATGTTCCGTCAGCCGTCGTCGCGCGCGACGGCACACGCGCGGAATCCGCCGGAGCGATAGGGTTCGAGGCTCTTGTCTGTCCAATCCAACATGGCCGAGGGAACGAACCCCGCATCGGTGAGAAGACCTTCCATCTCCTCCACGTCATAGAGGGTCAGAGTGCCCTCTTCGGTGAATTCTTCCTCCACGTGGTCGCCACGGAGGATCAGGTGCCGGAGGGTGAGATGGACACTGGGTCCAATCGCATCGACCCTTGCCTCTCCCACCCGAAGGAGGCGAATCCCTTCGTGGTTCCGCTCCAACCAGTCCTGGTGGCCGTCCC
>JBHIBW010000178.1:0-2619 GCA_046759265.1 Thermoplasmata archaeon | reverse complement strand
GAGGCCGGTCGCCGGCGTAATAATACGCCCCCGGCGGAACCCCCGTGACCTCGTTAACGATCAGGTAGAGGTCGACGAGTCGGGTGTTGTCGCCGTCTAGAAAGTCGGCCTCGAATCCGCGGGTCGCGTAGTGGAGGATCGCGCCGAGCTGATCGCGGGCAATCGGGGTCCGTCGGAAGTGGCGGGTCGAGCCCCGGCGTAGAATGGTTTCCCCGAGGGGCCTCCCGCGGTTTTTGTTCACTGAAAGCGGAGATGCCTGACCTTCTCCTCCGTCCCGCGTCCGGCCGAGTGAGCCCTTCCATTGGCGAATCTTTCCCGGGTCATCCAAGTAGGATGCGTGGTGGATTGCCAGAATCGGGGGATATTCGACTTCCTCCCGGCTCAGAGGCAGGGTCTTCGGGTTCAGGGGCGGAACAGGCGGCTGCCCAGGAGGAAGCTCGCGAGAAGGGCCTAGAGGGACGAGACAGAGGCTCACCTCTCGATTCCCATCGACCCCGAGTAGGCGGTCCAACCGCTTGTCGTCGAACCCGGCGACGACGGGGGCTCCCAGTCTTGCGGACGTTGCAGTGGCCAGAAGATTCGCCAGGATCGTGCCAGAGTCCCAGAAGCAGTATCGGTAGGCCCGTGCCCGGTACTTCCAGGCACTGCGCCAGAAGATGGCCGCCAAGACCAGGGTCGCCGGGGGCCCCGATTCCCCCTCCCCGGCCAGCTCGGCCAGGTGGGACCGGAAGTCCCCCGCCCGAAGTTGGGTGAGACCAAGGTCCCGCGGCGCAAAGTGGTAAACGCCAGCGGGGAGACCGTCCAGGGCCTCGCATACCACGTAGAGTTCGATCGGGTAGAGGGCGCCCGCGGATGCGGCGGCCCGGAAGTGAATCGTAGTTCCGTCGGGCGTGCGCGCCTCCTTCGTGATTCCCGCGGAAAAGTATAGCACCTGGGCCAAGGTCCTGAGATCCAGTTCCACGTCTTCTCCTTCGGACGAGATGGCTTGCAGTGTGGCCATGTCGGGAGGAGAGAACTCGGTGGGAAGAGGAGTGCTCGGGAGATCCTCGTAGCCCTTGAACGGGCGGGGTCTGTTCGACCAGTCGAGGCGGTGTAGGGCGGTCCGGATGCTGGCAGGAGAGTGTTTCGTCACTGCGTGATACTCCTTCGCGGCCCTCGTGTCCGTATTGCCTTTCGTCGCCAACGGTACCTCCCCCACTGATTGTCCGCGGTCCCGAGGCGGCCCGACCCTTTAACGTGTTTTCCGCTCTCTCCCCAGGCCTCTATGGGTCTCTACGAGGAAATGGAGCAGCTTCTGAAGGAAGAGCCGCTCGACCTGATACACGCCGCCACACTCCTGGGTCGACTAGGGCCGTCCCCCTCCGAGGTGCGGCCTGTCTCTGAGGAACTGGACCGGATCGGGGCTGAGGTTCGGGACCGCCTTCAGGACGCGCCTCCTGATGAGGATCCCCTCCAGGTCCTGAATCGGTACCTGTTTGATGATTTCGGCCTCCGGGGAAACGAGGATGACTATTATGATCCAAGAAACAGCTTCCTTGGAGAGGTTCTAGGCCGGAAGACGGGTCTGCCCATCACCCTCTCCCTCGTATACATCGAAGCGGGGAGGAGAGCCGGTCTGAGGCTTGCAGGGGTCGGGTTCCCCGGTCACTTCCTTGTACGCTTCGAAAGTGAGGGTGGGCCTCGTTTCGTGGATCCCTTCCACGCCGGACGTGTGTTGGAGGAAGAGGACCTGAAGGGCCTTCTGCGCGAACGATCAGGCCAGGAGATCCCTCTCGATCCTGCGTTCCTCCGACCCGCCAGCGAGAGGGAGATCCTGACGCGAATGCTTCACAACCTCAAAGGACTCTACATGACCTCGGAGGAGTTTGAGAAGCTCCTCCAGGTGTTGGACCTCCTCCTCCTTCTCGATCCCCAAACATCTCTGGACCTCCGGGACCGCGGCCTCGTGCACTACGAGCTAGGCGAGTTCCCGAAGGCGCGAAACGACCTGCTGGCGTACCTGGAGCTCGATCCAAGTGCAGGGGACGCCGAGGTCATCCAAGAGCACCTCAATGATATCGAGAGTCGACTCCGGATGTTTCGCTAAGCGGCCGAGCTTCAGAGCTGCTTGACCTCGGCGACGAGCTCCATCACCTTGTCTCGCGCGTCCCCGAAGAGCATCATCGTCCGTTCATGGTAGAACAGCTCGTTGTCGACGCCCGAGAAGCCAGGGTTCAGGCTTCGCTTCATCACAACGATGTGCTTTGCCCGGTCCGCGTTCAGGATGGGCATCCCGTAGATGGGGCTCCCCTCGTCGTGCCGCGCCGCCGGGTTCACCACGTCGTTGGCCCCGATGATGAGGGCCACGTCCGCCCGCTCGAAGTCCGGGTTGATGTCGTCCATGTCGTGGAGTTTCGTGTACGGAACGTTCGCCTCCGCCAAGAGGACGTTCATGTGTCCTGGCATACGGCCGGCCACCGGGTGGACGGCGTAGCGGACGTTCACGCCCCGGTCCTCGAGCTGATTGGCCAGGTCCGCGACGGCGTGTTGGGCCTGCGCCGCCGCCATGCCGAAGCCGGGGACGATGATGACCGACTGGGCGTATCCCAGGAGCAGCGCGGCCTCCTCCGGGTCGATGGA
>JBHIBW010000177.1:0-2640 GCA_046759265.1 Thermoplasmata archaeon | reverse complement strand
CGAGTATAAAAGTCACCACTTCGTTATCAGGCTCGATACACTGGCTCCCCGGTATTGTCCTCGTCAGGACACCAGCGGCCCCATCACGGCGAGGGCCAGGCCCATCCACGCGATCATGCCGATGGTGAGGACGATGCCCACCAGGTCGAACAGGACGTTGAAGAGGATCACCAGGAGCGGGGCGACGACTCCGACCAAGACGTAGAGCAGGCTCCGGAGCCAGGGTTCCAAGACGACCCTCACGCGGGAGGCTCGAGGCCGTCCTCGGCGCTCTTTCGGAGCTTCGCGATGTTCGATCCGACGCGACCCGTGTAGACGCCCGTGCCCGCCACCAGGACGCGCGCCCCCGCTCGGGTCGCCACCCCGGCCGTCACGCCGTCAATCCCCCCGTCGACCTCCAGCTCCAGGTGGAGACCCTCCTCCTCCATGAACTCCCTCGCCTCCTCCACCTTGGGCAGGACCTCGCTCATGAAGGCCTGGCCCCCGAAGCCCGGCTCCACGGTCATCACGAGGAAGAGGTCCAAGTCGCCCAGGAAGGGCTTGGCCGCCTCGAAGGTCGTGTTCGGCTTGATGGCCAATCCCGGCTGGCCCCCGTGCTCCCGGATGGCCGCCAGGGTCTCTCCCGGTTCCTCCTCGGCCTCCAGGTGAATCGTCAGGATGTTGGCCCCCGCCTCGGTGAACTCCTTCACGTAGCGGCCGGGTCGCTGGATCATGAGGTGGACGTCGAAGGGAAGTTCGGTGACGGGTCGAAGGGCCGCGATCACCGCGGGGCCGAGGGTGATGTTGGGGACGAACAGGCCGTCCATGACGTCGATGTGGACGTAGTCGGCCCCGCCGCGTTCGGCCCGCTTCACCTCCTCCCCCAACCGGCTGAAGTCCGCCGCGAGGATCGAGGGGGCGATCTTGATCATCCGCGGCCCATAGGCCGGTCGCCTTTTAGCCCTACCCTTCTCGCGAAGATTCAAGTCGAGGACCGGCCTGAGGAGCGCCGGGTCGCTTGGATCGCGGTCAAGTCCTGAAGGCGATTGGCATCTTCTTCCTCTCCCTCGGCATCGCGGTCGGGGTGGGTTTCACCCTCGGAGCATTCGTCCCGCCGGAGACCTGCGCCTTCCCGGTGGTCCTCGATCGAACGACCACGGAGACCGACGTCCGGACGACGGTGGAGCGGGTCGAAGGGAGCTACCCGGTGACCGCCATCGGCTACAAGGCCGTCCTCCTCGAGGCGGCGGAGAGGCGGGTCATTCAGGAGGGCAACTTGACGGATCTCTCGCCCGTCTCCCCCGGCCTTTCCTTCCACCCGATGGAGGCCAGCGCGGCGGTTCTCCAGGCGGGGGATCACTTCCGGATGACCCTAGAAGGGGACGTCCACCTCATCCTCCTCGACGGGGGAGGCACCCCCATCGGGTGGACGCTGGGCTGTGAGGTCTGAGGCCGCGCGGCCCCACCCCAATTCTTAATTAGCCCACCTCTTTAGACCCTCCCCGACCGTGGGGGTTGGAACACCGATGGGCTTTGACCAGGCCCTCATCGAGGAGTTGGAAGAGAGGGCTCGAGTCCTTCGCGTGCACGTCGTCAAGATGACCCACGCCGCGGGCTCCGGTCATCCCGGAGGCTCCCTCTCCGCCGCCGACGTCCTCGCGGCCCTGTACTTTCACATCCTCCGCCTGGACCCGAAGGACCCGTCCTGGGAGGACCGGGATCGCTTCGTCCTCAGCAAGGGACACGGCTGCCCCGCGCTCTACGCCGCCCTGGCGGAGCGGGGCTTCTTCCCCGTGGAGGAGCTCCTGACCCTGCGCCAGCTCGGGGGACGCCTCCAGGGCCATCCGGAGTACGGGACCACACCCGGCGTGGAGGCCCCCGCCGGGGCGGAGGGCCACGGGCTGAGCATCTCCATCGGCATGGCCCTGGCGGGACGCCTGGACGGGCGGGACTACCGCGTCTACACCATGGTCGGGGACGGGGAGAACGACATCGGGCAGACGTGGGAGGCCGCCATGGCGGCGGCCAACTTCAAGCTGGATAACCTGACGGCCATCCTCGACCGGAACATGCTCCAGCAGGAGCGCCGGACGGAGGACATCATGCCGCTCGAGCCGCTGGCGGAGAAGTGGCGCGCCTTCGGCTGGAACGTCTTGGAGATCGACGGCCACGACATGGAGTCCATCCTGGGGGCCCTCTACGAGGCCCGGACCGTTCGCGGTCGTCCGACCATGATTGTCGCCCGGACCGTGAAGGGCAAGGGCGTCAGCTTCATGGAGAACGTCCTCCGATTCCATGACACCGCCCCGACGGACGAGGAGCTGCAGCGGGCCTTGCGGGAGCTGGGGGAGGCGTCGTGAACCCGCAGCCCTGGAAGGTGGAGTCCATGCGGAACCACTTCGGCGAGGCCATGGTGGCGCTAGGGCGGGACCGGGAGGACGTCGTAGTCGATCTACAAAGGGCGACCCTGCTGCGTCGAGTGTACAGCCGCAGACAGCTTCATGAGCGGATGGTGGAATTCTGGACCGATCACTTCAACATCGACATGTCGAAGGGAGAGTGCGCGTGGCTGAAGGTCGCGGACGATCGCGACGTGATTCGACGCCACGCGCTCGGCCGCTTCCCCGAGCTGGCGGTGGCCATCTGGGGAGTCCTCGGCAT
>JBHIBW010000176.1:0-2647 GCA_046759265.1 Thermoplasmata archaeon | reverse complement strand
GAACTCCGCCTCGGATCGCCCGTCCAGGGCCGCGTACTCCTCCTCCCACCCGACGTTGTACCCATCGACGAGGGAGTGGCGTATCACGCGCCTCGTATCCAGGGAGGGCAGGAGGTCCAGCGTCTCCATCAGGTTCCGCCACTCGTGTTTGGAGTGGGGCAGGCAGAGGCTCTCGTAGATCGCCTCGTTGGGGGCGGCCACCGTGACGTAGAGCTGCGTCGGGAGGGGATCCAGGTCCGCCAGCACCTTGGGATTCGTCCCGTTCGTGACGAGGAAGGTCGTCAGCCCCTTCTCGTGGCACGCCCCCAGGAACTCCGGGAGCCGCGTGTACATGGTCGGCTCCCCCGTCAGGGAGATGGCCACGTGGCGCACCTCGTTGGCCTCCATCCACTTCTCGAGAGCCACGTGGGGGTTTCCCTTGTACCCGGAGAGGAGGGCCCGCTGCGCATCCAAGGACCCGTTGAGGATGAATTCCGGGTCGTCCACCTGCCCGAGCCCCTCGCCCCAGTAGGTCTGATCGCGCCAGCAGAAGAGACAGCCAAGGTTGCAGTTGTTCACGGTCGGGGTCATCTGCATGCAGCGGTGGCTGTCGATGCCGTAGAAATGCTGCTTGTAGCAACCCCGGTCGTGCTTCAGGGATTGCTTCGTCCAGTGGCAGAGCTTAACCCCACTGTGGGACCCGATGAGTCGGTAGCCTTGCTTCTCGAGAAGCTCGGCGGTCTGGGGCTCCAGCATGACTGTGTCTACAGGGACGGCGCAAGTTAAGAAGTCCTTCTCGTTGCGCCATTGCACACGGAGAACCCGTCTTTCCAGGTCGAGTTCGCCCTCGACGGAGTGGAGGGCCGACCTGGGTTGCCCCAGCCCGTGTTTCAACGGGTATTATACTATCGTCCGTTGTATCGATATAGAGACGATTATTCTACGATTGTAGCAATCCGCAGAGGGGGCCTCCACCTTCTTATCGCGGGAATCCCATCGTAGTCTGATGCTGGACTGGGCCGAGAAGCACCGCCCGGGATCCCTCAGGGAGGTGGCAGGAAATCCAACGGCCGTACGGCAGTTGGAGGCTTGGGCCAAGGCATGGGAGACGGGGCGCCCCAAAAAGCGGGCCGTGGTTCTCGTGGGCGATCCAGGCATCGGAAAGACCTCGGCGGCCCTCGCGCTTGCCGCAGACTATGGCTGGGGCGTCATCGAGATGAACGCCTCGGACAAGCGAAACAGGGCCGCCGTGCAGGAAGTTGCGACGCGTGGGGCCCTGTACGAGACCTTCACGGACGAGGGGGAGTTCCTCCGTCGGCGCGACGGGGGCCTCAAACTGATCATCCTGGACGAGGCCGACAACCTGTTCGGTCGCGAGGATTACGGTGGGATCGGAGCCATCGCCGACACGATCCGCAAGACGGGCCAGCCCATCGCGCTGGTGGTGAACGATTACTACGAGCTCACGCGGCGCTCCTCGGCCCTCAAGCGCCTTGCTCAGAAGATCGACTTCCGTCGGCCGCGCAATGACACGGTGGTCCGCGTCCTCCGCAACGTGGCCGCCAAGGAGGACGTCCGCCTCGACGAGGAGGTCTTGACCTACTTGGCCGACCGTTCGGGGGGGGACCTCCGATCGGCCATTAACGATCTGCAGGCCCTCGCCGCGGGGCGGGACCGGGTGCGGGAGGAGGACCTGAGGGCAGTCGGTTACCGGGACGAACGGACGGAGGTCTTCCAGGCCCTCGAGGAGATTCTGCGATCGGGGGATCTCACCACGGCCCGGAACAGCACGCGGGGTCTCGATGAGGATCCCGAGAGGCTGATCATGTGGATCGACGAGAACCTGCCCGGCGAGTTTTGGGATCCGGAGGACTTGGAGCGAGGGACCGCCGCCCTTGCGCGCGCGGACGAGTACCTAGGTCGGGTTCGCAGGACCCGACGCTACGGGCTGTGGAAGTATGCGAGTGACTGGATGACGGGTGGGGTGGCCATCGCCCGGAAGGGAAGCTTCGCGGGGAGTCGTTACCGGTTCCCCCTATGGTTGGTCAAGATGTCCCGGAGCCGTTATCGCCGGGCCACGGCCGACTCCCTGCTCGGCAAAATCGGCGAGGCCTATCACATGTCACGGCAAAGAGCGAGGCTGACGGTGCTCCCCTTGTTCGCCCATCTCTTTCGGTCTGATGAGTCCTTCCGTTTCGCCCAGACCGCGCGACTGGACCTCGACGCCCGGGAGGTGGCGTATGTGTTGGGAGAGAAGCAGGATAGCAAGGCGGTCAAGCGGGTTCTCGAAGGCGCGGAGAGCTTACGACGTGGGCCAGGGCCCGTGACGCCGTTCTCCCGGTTTGAGACGTGAGGCCCTTCGGACAGATCGCGCGTCGGGGCTGGGGCATCCATCCCCGGTCCAAGACAGAGTCGCACGGTTGCACCGAGAATTCGACACTCGATGATTGTACAAAGGTTCTTTGATATTCGGTAGTCCAAACCTCAAACGGTGGGTGCGAAGGGGCCCTCCCCGATCGACCTTCCTGCACGTTTCGCCCGACGAGTCAGCTCTCTTTGGACCGTCTCAAACAGGTCGGGATTGATGAATCCGGGGGGGCCTCCCTCCCGGACCATGTTATTTCTTCGCACACGCCCTATGTAAGTCGGGTTCCGGAGGATGTGTCGG
>JBHIBW010000175.1:0-2667 GCA_046759265.1 Thermoplasmata archaeon | reverse complement strand
CCGTGCGCCGCCGTAATTCGCGAGGTATCGATGACGGCCACGTCAGCCCGGCCGGAGAACCGCCTGCTTAGCTCCCCGGCGGTCTCAACCGACCGGAGGCAGGTGTAACAGAGGTGGTCGAGGAAGGCGATGAGGGTGGGCCGGCCGTTGCGTACGACGTCCCGCAAGCGGTAAGGGTCCTGCTCCTCGATCGCCGCGAGACGCCGGACCGCGCCCTCCCAGTCGAAGAGAGCCTGCTGGCCATAGAGGGGAGGCGCCTTCACGGCTATGCCCAGCGCCACGAGGCCCAGCATCGCTGCTCGGGCCAAGGTCCGTGCTCCCACGGACATCATCACTTGCCGACGCCCCTCCTGTCCTTCAGGGTGGGTCACTCCTCCATCCGGGTGATGTCCACGATGGCCCTCTGGTCGGCGTCGATCG
Source organism: Thermoplasmata archaeon (assembly GCA_046759265.1). Taxonomy (GTDB): domain Archaea; phylum Thermoplasmatota; class Thermoplasmata; order RBG-16-68-12; family JAJISG01; genus JAJISK01. Next base: position 2,247 of record JBHIBW010000175.1, on the reverse strand, counting down.
TAAACCGAATCTTGTCGCCCTCTTTCAGGTCCCGAAGGAGGCTCGCCGGCTTCACGGGATAGCCCATGATCATCTCGGCCATGAAGCCCGGGATCTCCTTGTGGTCCACCACGATCTGGCCCTTGCGCAGGTCGGCCAAGATGACGGTGCCCTCGCCCCTGAAGGTAACGGGGCTGATTTTCACGATGGCCCTTTGCTCAGCATCGATGGTGAAGCGAACCTTCCCGCCCGGCTCTACGCCTTCGAGCAAGCCCGGGTCTGCGACCTGGAAGCTCATGATCATGGGCGCCATGAAATCCTTGATCTCCTCGTGGTCCACCACCAGCCGGCTTTTTCGGGGCTCGGCGGCGATCACAACGCCGATGCCTTCGTAAAGGCGCCTCGACCCTGTCGCCTCTTCGACTGCCACCTCGACTTCGCGCTCTCCCCCCTCTCCGACGATAAAGAGCCCCTCCATCCCCATCTTCTCGTGGGTGTGGACATGACAATGGAAGGGCAGGGTGATGTCCTCGTCGGGGGTGACGAACCGAGCGGTCTGGACCCCAGTGCCCCTGAACTCCAGCATGAACATGGGGTTGAGGCCGGGAATCATGAGGGCGTGGCGGACGGCGTCCTTGTTCTCAAGAACAACCTCCACCTCTTCGCAGCGGCCGAGCCGGATCTCCTTGGGCTCGAAACCGAAGACCTCCCCCTCGCCCGCGAATTCAATTCCTCCCTTCACGTGGATGCGGCGAAAGCCCCGGGGCTGCTCACAGGAGCGGGCCACGGGCCGGTGCGCTTCCAGTTCCTTGATTCTTTCGGGGACGCGCGCCTCGCCCGGGTTGTGAGTGTCCTGCTCTAGGGTCTCGCCCTGGGAATAACCCTCCTCCCCTTGAGGGTGAGAGCCGGGGTCCTCGGATTTTGCCGCCTCTGCCCACCCTTCCTCGTAGTTGGCGAAGGTTGAGTGGAATATGGAGGGGTCGAAGACAGGGACCTGACCCAGGTAGAAATCGGGATCGAAGAAGCGGTCGAGAGAGGTGGCGACAAGGGGCAGACCGTCCGGACCGATAAATCCCTCATACGCGATGGCGGTCATGTCACCGCCGGGGGAGATCCCCTTGTTGGTCACCGCGTGCTCGGTGTGGTCGTGCATCAGCCACACGCCCGGACCCGAGGCGTAGTAGTCGTCCTTCTTGGTCCGCAGCAGCAGGTCCATCCTCTGGGCGGCGGTGAGGGTGAAGACGTCCCGGGTGTAGCGCATCCCCTCGGGAACCTCGTAGCCGTCGAGGTGAGTCACGGTCGGGTGGTGGCCGTGGGTGTGGAGGGAGATCGTCCGGGAGCCGGCGTTCAGGACTCTAAGACGCACCCGCTCGTTCTCCTTGACCTCGACGAGCGTGTCCCGAAGGGTAAAGGGGAAAGAGCGGCCGTTCAGGAGGAAGATGTCGGGCTCGCGCTTCGTCGAGTTGTACTGCCGGTGCATCTTCTTCTCGATCTGACGGGGGTCTTCGTAGTCTTCCACGATCCGGTTCAGCCGGCTGTCGATGTCCATGTAGACGAGCGAGTACTCGCGCTCGTACTGGTCGAAGGCCGCCTTGGCCAGGTCGGGGATCCGGCCCGCCCCGGGAACGAGGTGGGTGAAGTTGTTGTTGGGCCGGTTGGGCTCGATGATGAGCATCCCCACCAGGCCCATCAGGACGTGGACGTCGGGCTGGACGTGGCAGTGGTAGAAGTGGGTGCCGGGGTTCTTGGCGATGAACTCGTAGGTGAACTGGTCCCCGGGTCGCACAGCCTCTTGCGTGATGTCGGGCACGCCGTCCATGGCGTTGGGGTGGATGGTCCCGTGGAGGTGGATGGTGTGGGGGAAGTAGTGGGTGTTCCGCAGGATGATCCTGATCCGGTCTCCTTCTTCCACCCGGATGGTCGGGCTGGGAGCCCGGGCCGCAGAGACCATCCCCTCGCCTTCGGGGGCGAAGACCCAGAAGGTAACGAACTCCCCGGGATAGACCTCCTCCTGGATCTCGATGACCTCCAGGTTGATCGCGACCTCATCCGCGTCGCCATCGCCGTCGAGGTCGCGGCCGAGGGTTATGGCGTTCTCCGAGGTTCCTGGGATACGGGGTTCGTCCCAGTGGTCGGCCGCATAGCCGGCGGAGGGAAGCGCCACAAGCAACCACGCAAACCCGAACGCCGTAGAAAGATGGCTCTTCAATCCGCACATCGCACGCCTCCCTTCCTCTTTCCTCGGAAGGCTCGACCCCAGCAACCCGG
>JBHIBW010000174.1:0-2674 GCA_046759265.1 Thermoplasmata archaeon | reverse complement strand
GTGATCGACAGCCTCCGGGCCATCGCGACCCTGGACGCCACGGACTACCCCCGGGTGTACGGGTGGAGCAGCGAGCGGGCCCTCCTCTTCACCGGGGTGAAGTACGGCCGCTCCCCCATGGTCGCCGTCCGTACCCACTTCTTAAAGCCGGCCATGGTGGTGTACGTTCAGCCGGAGAACGTGGACGACCTGGCGGTGGAGCTGGCGAAGTTGGAGAACGTCATCCTCGCGCGGACGGAGTTGGATCCGCCCGCCCTCATCGAGAAGTTGGAGAATTTCGTGATGCAGATCAACACATCGACCAAGACGGAGTTGTGAGGGGAACCCATGGATGTCGGCATCGTAAGCTACGGGGGCTACGTGCCCCGCTACCGGATTGCGCCCAAGGAGATTGCCCGGGTGTGGGGGGTGGACGGGACGGCCCTCGCACAAAGCCTCGCCATCACGCGGAAGAGCGTCCCGGGCCCGGACGAGGACGTCATCACCATCAGCGTGGAGGCGGCCCGCCAAGCCATGGACCGGGCGGGCATCGACCCCCAGGAAATCGGGGCCATCTACGTCGGGTCGGAGAGCCACCCTTACGCGGTGAAGCCCACGGCGACGATCGTCGCCGAGGCCATTGGCGCCGCGCCCGACCTGACCGCTGCGGACTACGAGTTCGCCTGCAAGGCGGGAACGGCGGCCATCCAGACCTGCATGGGTCTCGTGGGCTCCGGCATGGTGAAGTACGGGATGGCCATCGGCTCCGACACCTCCCAAGGGGCGCCCGGGGACGCGTTGGAGTACTCAGCCTCCGCGGGTGGGGCCGCCATCCTCGTGGGGAAGGAGCCGGTCATCGCCACGATCAACACGACCTCCTCCTGCACCACCGACACCCCCGACTTCTGGCGGCGGGAGGGGGAGCGGTACCCGAGCCACGGCGGCCGCTTCACCGGCGAGCCGGCGTACTTCAAACACACCCTCCTTTGCAGTGACGGCATCTTCAAGGAGATGGGCACGGAGGCCGCCGACTACGACTACGCCGTCTTCCACCAGCCCAACGGCAAGTTCCCCCTCCGGGCGGCCAAGAAGCTGGGGTTCAACGAGGAGCAGGTGAAGACCGGCATGCTCGTCCGAGAGATCGGCAACACCTACTCCGGGGCGGTCATCCTGGGCCTCTGCGCGATCCTGGACGACGCGAAGCCCGGGGAGCGCATCTTCATGGTCGGATACGGCTCGGGGGCGGGCTCCGACGGCTTCGACATCACCGTCACGGACGGGATCGAGAAGATGCCCCAGAACCCCGCGTGGAAGGTCTGGAACCACGTGGCCAAGGCCGAGGAGATCGACTACGCCACCTACGCCCGGTTCCGGGGCAAGATCGCCGTGCCCACGGGGGCCTAGCGTGCGGGACGTCGCCATCATCGGGGTCGGAGACACCCGGTTCGGAGAGCTCTGGGACCGGTCCTTTCGGGAGATCGGCATCGAGGCTGGCCTCAAGGCCCTGGAGGACGCCAACGTCGCGGCCGACCAGATCGACGCCCTCTACGTGGGCAACATGTCCGCGGGGAAGTTCATCGACCAGGAGCACGTCTCGGCCCTCGTCGCCGACTACGCCGGGCTGGCGGACCAGCACCCGGCCACGTTCCGGCTGGAGGGCGGTGGTGCGGGCGGGGGTCTCGCGCTGGCCAGCGCCTTCATGGCCGTGGCCTCGGGCCTCTGGGACATCGTCGTGGCAGGGGGTGCGGAGAAGATGACGGACGTGGGGGACGAGGAGGCGAACCGCATCCTCTCCTCGACGGCGGACCAGGAGTGGGAGACGGTCTTCGGGGCGACCCACGCGGCCCTCCATGCGATGGTGGCCCGACGGCACATGCACGACTACGGCACCACGCGGGAGCAGATGGCCGCGGTGGCCGTGAAGAACCACAGCAACGGGGCCAAGAACCCCAACGCCCAGTTTCGGCGGGAGCTCAGTCTTAAGGCCGTGTTGGGGGCTCCCATCGTGTCGGATCCGCTGGGGGTGCTGGACTGTGCCCCGCTCTCCGACGGGGCGGCGGCGGTCGTCCTCTGCCCGATGGAAACGGCCCGGGAGTTCAACGACACCCCGATCCGACTCGCCGGGTTGGGGGTCGCCAGCGACACCATCGCCCTCCACGACCGACGGGATCTCACGACGATGGATGCCACGGTGGTGGCGGGCGAGAAGGCCCTTCACATGGCCAAGGCCGCCCCCGATGATGTCCACTTGGCCGAGGTGCACGACAACTACACCATCAGCGAGATTGTGGCCATCGAGGACCTCCGTTTCGTGGAGAAGGGGAAGGGCGGCCCTGCCACCGAGGAAGGGGTCACGGAACTCAACGGCGACGTGACCGTGAACCCGTCCGGCGGCCTGAAAGCCCGGGGACAGCCTGTAGGGGCGACGGGCATCGCCCAGGCCGTGGAGGTGGTCCGACAGCTCCGAGGCGAGGCCGAGGCCCGCCAGGTGGATGGGGCCGAGGTCGGCCTCACCCACGTCCAAGGGGGCACGGGGGCCACCGCGGTGGTCCACGTCTTGCGGAGGGAGACCTGAGATGGCGATTCCCCGCTTCTGGCGCGAGATCCAGAGTCGCTACAACCTGGTCGGAACGCAATGCGGGAACTGCGGCACCCTGGATTTCCCGCCCCGGGACGTCTGTCCCAAGTGTGGCCG
>JBHIBW010000173.1:0-2680 GCA_046759265.1 Thermoplasmata archaeon | reverse complement strand
ATGATAGTGTATAAATATTCAGCTCGCCTATCCCTAATTACCGGAAAGAGGTGAGAGGATAAACGAAAAGGTAACAGAAGGGGCGGGCGACGCGCTCAGGTCCTTCTCCTCCACGAAACGGGAGATCCTCCTGTCTCTGAAACGAAACGGGGAGTCCGACCTCGGGACGCTCGCAGACGAGCTTTCCGTCACCAAGATGGCGGTGTACCGTCACATCAAGGACCTGGAAGAGAGGGGCTTGGTGGATCGCTTCGACATCCGATCCGGGGTGGGACGCCCCAGACTGGGCCTACGCCTTGCTCAGGAAGCCTCCTCCCTGTTTCCAAGAGCCTATTCGGCCGTGACGGTGAATGCCTTGCAATTCATCGAGGAGGAGCTTGGCCGGGACGCCGTCGAGCGGGCCCTCCGACGACGCCAGAACGCGGTCTTGCGTGAATACGAGGCCAAGGTCGGGACGGGTTCGCTGAAGGAGCGTGTCGCGGCCCTGGCCCAGCTCCGGGACAAGGAGGGGTACATGGCCGAGGCGCGAGGCACCCCCGGCCCGGGCTACGAGCTTCTCGAGTTCAACTGCCCCATCCTCGCGGTGGCGGAGGAGTTCGGGGAGGCGTGTACGGTCGAACGCGAGCTGTTTGAGCGCGTCCTGGAGGCGGACGTGGAGACCACCCACCGGGTCGTGGCCGGAAACCACGTGTGTCGTTTCCTGATCCGGCCCCGTGAGAAGGAGTGGGCGGAATGAGCGGCGAACGACCGGTGGCCCTTGTCACGGGGGCCAGCAAGGGGCTGGGCGGGGTCGTGGCGACCTACCTGGCCAAGCAGGATTACGACCTCATCATCACCGCCCGGCACGAGGAACCTCTCATCCAGGCCGCGGAATCGATGGCCGCGAACGGCGGAAGCGTCACCGCCATCCCAGGCGACGTGAAGGATGCGGGTCACCGTCGGGCCCTTCGGGAGGCCGTGGACCGTCGTGGCCGCCTCGACCTCCTGATCAACAACGCTTCGGCCCTGGGCCCGTCGCCCCTCCCGGCCTTGGCGGATCATCCCATTGAGGAGCTCCGACGGCTCTTCGAGGTCAACCTCATCGCTCCCGTCGCTCTCGTGCAGGACCTGCTTCCTTACCTCGAAGCAGCGGAAGGCTTAATCGTCAACGTCACCAGCGACGCCGCGCACGGCGGCTACCCTGGTTGGGGCGGCTACGGCAGCAGCAAGGCGGCCCTTGAACTGGCCTCCCTCACGCTGGCCGACGAATTGCGGGAGAAGCGGGTCGGGGTCGTGATCCTGGACCCGGGCGACTTGCGCACGGCCATGCACCAGCGCGCCTTCCCCGGCGAGGATATCTCTGACCGGCCGACAGCTGAGATCACGCTCCCCTTCTGGGCCTGGCTCCTCGAGCAGGACCCCCTGGAAGTCACTGGTCAGCGACTGGGCGCGCAATCCGAGCGGTGGGAGGTCGTCCATGCAAGCAGCTGAGCTGGACTTCGCGCGTCCTCCAGAACTGCAGGCCACCACCACTGCGGAGGATCGAGGGTTAAGACGGGATGAGGTGCGTCTCATGGTCACAACACCAGAGGACACCCAGCACACTACGTTCTCTGCGTTGCCCTCTCACCTCCGGCCCGGGGACCTGTTGGTGGTGAATCAGAGTCAGACGCTACCGGCCAGCCTCCCCGCGTGGACGGAACCTATCGGTTGGTTTCTCATCAATCTCTCCACCTGGTACGGGGGCCCCACCTGGCTCGCCGAGCCCCGTTGGAATCCAGGGAGTCCAGGTCCCCTGCCGCTTGAGGAGAGACAGGTCATCCGCATCGGAGGACGAGAGGCGCGGCTCCTCTCGGAATACCCTGGCATTTCACGACTCTGGTTTCTGCGGGTGGACGGGGGCCTTTGGAAGGCGATGCGGCACACGGGTCGGCCGATACAGTACGGGTACCTCTCCCGTTCCTATCCCCTGGAGGCCTATCAGACAATCTTCGCCCAGGTGCCCGGCAGCGCGGAGATGCCGTCCGCGGCCCGTCCGTTTACCCGCTCGGTGCTCCACCGGTTAGGGGATCGAGGCATTGGGGTCTCCCCGATTGTCCTCCATGCGGGGGTCTCGAGCCTCGAAATTGAGGCGGAACGGGTCGAGGAGCAACCCCTCTTCCCGGAGCCCTACGAGGTCCCGGCATCGACGGCCCGACTGGTGAACGAAACTCGAGCGAGGGGCGGGCGCGTCATCGCCGTAGGGACGACCGCGGTAAGGGCCCTCGAGACCGCCTGGGACGGCGAATTGGTCCAGCCCTCGACGGGGTTTACGCGGGCGTTCATCCATCCGGAGCGGGGGCTCCATGCCGTCGACGGCCTGATCACGGGCTTCCACGACCCCGTGACGACGCACCTCGCGATGCTCCACGCCCTCGCGGGTTCACGGGCCGTAAGGGACGCGTACAAGGAGGCGGTTCGGAAAGGGTACCTCTGGCACGAGTTTGGGGACAGCCACCTTCTTCTTACCTAGCAGACTGCGATTCCGACGGCGGCGCACTCTTAGGCTCACGACCCCCAGAGGCGAGGAAACCAACGACCCGTCCGCCGGCGATAGGCCTCATATTCCGCGCCGAAGTGCCGCAATAAGGCGGGCTCCTCTGCACGGACGACCACGAGATGAAGCCTTGCCCAGATGAGGCCGGTGAGGATTAGGGTGCCC
>JBHIBW010000172.1:0-2796 GCA_046759265.1 Thermoplasmata archaeon | reverse complement strand
ACCACCCTCTACGACGGCCGGGAGTGGCGGATCCACTACTGGCTCTTCCGGAAGGGCCGGATCTTTGAGTTGGCGAATGCCGCCCCCGCCCTGGAGGATACGATTCCGGACTCCGACTCCGTGTACGAGGAGATTCCCGAGGACCTTTGGGAGACCCGGCGGCCGGAAGGGCCGGAGTAGTCTGGGGGCAGGAGCCGAGGGACGGCCGCGGGGGATCATAAGCCCCGGCCTCCAGCGCTTCTCGGACGTAGTTTCGGCGACCCCTCCGGGATCCCCTTTTTAAGGCGGCTTCGCTGGCTTCCCGGTGCGGTTCCCGTACCCACCCCGCCCGCATCAGAAGGAGACCTTGGGTCTCATGGAGCGGGCCCTTGCGGGAGGCCACCTCGTCCTCCAGGCGGGCACCGGATCCGGGAAGACGGTCAACGCCCTCTATGCGGCCCTCACGCAGGCGGAGGAGCAGGACCGGGTCGTCTTGTACCTGGTCCGCACGAACTCCCAGCAGCGGCAGGTGATGTTGGAGCTCCGTGAGCTGGGCCCGTTCGGGGTCGCGCTGCAGGGACGGCGTCGTCTCTGCCTCTTGGCGGAGGATCGGGAGCTGGGGTCCGGGTCCGCCGATGAACTCGCCCACTTCTGCCGGGACCGGAAGGAGGAGGTGCTCGGGGGGAAGGAGGGGTGCCACTACTACCGGGGCCTCCTCGAGGGAGACCACCAAGCCGCGCGTCGGTGGGTCCTCGAGGCCCACCCCACGGCCGAGGAGGCCCGTGCGCACTTCCGCGACCAAGGCATCTGTCCCTACGAGCTGAACAAGGTCCTCGCCCCCCAGGCGCGTGTGATCACCGCCCCGTACGTCTACTTCTTCGAACCGCCCCTCCGACGAGTGCTGCTCGAAACCCTCGCCCGGCCCTTGGAGGACCTCCTCCTGATCGTCGACGAGGCCCACAACCTCCCCGCGCATTGCCGGGACGTGGGGTCCTTCCGCATCTCCGTGGAGGCCGTGGAACGGGCCCAGAAGGAACTCATGGACCACGGGGACCCGGAGGTGGCCGAGGGGGTAAGCGCCTTCGACCTCCTCGAGATCCTCGCCGACGGCTTACGGGGTCTGGCGGCGGAGTACGTCGTCGACGAGGACGGCTTTCTGCCCCCGCTGGCGTTGGAGGGGCGCGTGATGCAGGAGTTCGCCATCACCACCTCCCAACTCCGGGGCATGCTCGGGTCGCTGGCCGCAACCGGAGAGGCGATCCGGGACGTCCGGAGGCGGGCCGGAAAGCTGCCGCGGTCCCATACGCTGGGCGTGGCCCGAAACCTGCTCCGCTGGATGACCACAGAGGAGCAGACGTACGCGAAACTCATTCTCGGAGGGGAGCGCCCCGCTCTCCACGCCTACTGCCTCGACCCCTCTTGGGTGGCCGAACCCATTCGCGCCTGCCATGGGTCCCTCCACATGTCGGGGACGCTGGCCCCCCTCGAGGCCTACCGAGACGCCTTGGGGCTGCCATCCGACACGCTCCTCCGCGCCTTTCCCAGCCCCTTCCCCCCGGAGCACCGACGCGTCGTGTACCGGGACCACGTGACGACCCGCTACCAGGAGTTGCATGAAGCCCCCGAGGCCATGGCACGCCTCCGCGCGGAGGTGCGGACCCTCCTTCGGGACTGTCGGCGGAATACCCTCTTTCTCTTCCCGAGCTACGGGCTCCTGGAGTCCTTCCTGGATTTGCGATCCGAGAGCCGCGTTCCGGTCTTCGTGGAGCGACGGGGCATGGGCCAGGCCGCCCTCATGCGGTCCCTGGACGCCTTTCGCCGGGCGACCGCCGCCCTCTTCGCCGTGGTGGGGGGCCGCGTCTCCGAGGGCCTCGACTTCCCGGATCGGGAGCTGGAGGTGGTGGTCCTGGTGGGCATCCCCTACCCCAAGCCGACGGCGGCCCTCCGCGCCTTGGTCAACTACTACGAGTGGAAGTTCCGGAAGGGGTGGGAGTACGGGGTCGTGGCGCCCACGACGCGACGCCTCCTCCAAGCCATGGGCCGCCTGATCCGCTCCGAACGGGACCGGGGCATCGTCATCGTCCTCGATCGCCGGGCCCCCTTCTTCAGGCGCGCCCTCGGCCCGATGGTTCTGACGGAGGACCCCGCTCGGGCCATCGAGGAGCACCTCGACCCGGCGGGCGTGATGCGGGTGCCCTCACCATGAGGCGGGTTCGGCCTGCCGACGCCGTCGGTCCCCGGTCCGGGCGATGACCGAGGTGACCATGAACCGCTCCTGGCCCCATACGAGGGCGAAGTAGTTCTGGGCATGTTTCGTCCGCCGGAGCTTCACGCATCGGATGCGAAGCTGGACGTCGCTGTCCCCCACCTCGGCCTGCTTGAGGAGGAAGATGCCGTCCGAAAGGAAGTCCTCCTCGTACGCCACGAGCCGGCGGGAGTGGAACGGGACCTCCGAGATGAGGAAGCACGTGGGCCCGAGGTCCCGGAGGAACGCGAAGAAGTGAAAGAGTTCACGCCGGGGGTTCTCCATCTCGCTCAGCGAGTAGAGCCCGGAGAGGGCGTCGATGGCCAGGAGATCGAAGTCGTGATCGTACACCCGCTTGGCGATGTACTCTTGGAGCGCCTCCAGCCAGTCCTTCTGGCTGTCCTGCTCCCGGTGCTCCCTCCGGATCCGCCCGAGGTCCAGGATGTAGAGCTCCAGGTCGTCGAGGCCTCCCATCCCCAGCTCCTCCATGCTCGCCTTGAGGTCCTCGTACCCCTGCTCGAAGGTCACGAAGAGCCCCTTCCGGCCCTTCTCCCGGACGTTGTGGTAGAGGA
>JBHIBW010000171.1:0-2819 GCA_046759265.1 Thermoplasmata archaeon | reverse complement strand
ACGCGCGTACGGTTCAGCGCGTCCCTGAAGTGCTCCCCTCCCATCGTCCGTCTCGCACGACGGAATGCGTGCACAACGCCGTTGCTGCCCGTAAACACGACAGCGCCCACTTCGCCTTCCTCGAGTGTCTTGAGAAACTCGAGAAACTTCGGGTCGTCGTACGCCCGCGTCTCGAGCATGGGCACCGCCAGGACCTCATATCCCCGGTCCTCCGCAAGGCGAATCGACTCTCCGAGCTTTTCCTTTGGCCGGAAGATGGCGAGCCGTGGTCGGTGCTCCTCCATAAATTCACCCCGTGGCCCGACGCGCTTCCTCGAGGAGCACATCGGCGCCCCTCTGCTTGAGTTCCTCCGCCATCCCATTCGCATGAGAGAGCCCGTCCTCAGTAGGCACGGTTCGTTGAACGGTGACGACGCGGCGCCCATCGAGGGAAAGGACTGTGGCGCGGACGGTAAGCTCGTTCCCCTGCTGGATCGCAAGGACGCCCACAGGGGCCACGCAGCCCCCCCCAACGGCATGTAGGACCTCGCGCTCGACCTCGACCTCCTTCCGTGTCCGGGTATTATCGATGCTCTTGAGGAACTCCTCAAACTCTGACCCCATCTTGCACACACACGCGATGGCACCTTGCCCGGGTTCTGGGACGAAGAATTCGGGGTCGAGCTGCTCGTATGGCGCGTCGATTTGAAGTCGCGCTAGACCGGCAGTGGAGAGCACGACACCGTCGTACTCGCCCTTTCGCCATTTTTCCACGCGAGTCGGGACGTTCCCTCGAATCTCCCGTACCCGCAGGTCCGCCTGGGCGCGCAAGAGCATCGCGCGCCGACGAACGCTGGAGGTTCCGAGTCTCGCCCCAGCCGGCAAATCCGCGAGGGGGTAATCTGAGACGAGGGCGTCAGTGAACGCCGACCGAGGTAGGATCGCCGCCACAATGAGGTCTGGGTGCATCTTCGTGGGGAGGTCCTTCAGACTGTGAACCGCCACGTCCGCCTCCTCGGAGAGCACGCGGTCGTCGATCTCCTTCACGAACGCGCCCTTGCCGCCGAAGTCGCGGAGTGCTGCGTCCTTGAGCACGTCGCCCGAGGTCCTTACGACGACGTTCTGAAGTTCGAGGTCGTCGGGGAACTTGGTTACCAGGGCGTTCCAGACCTCCTGAGTCTGCGCGAGGGCGAGTTCGCTCCCGCGGGTTGCGAGGATCATCGTGCGCTTGCTAGACACTGAGCGAACGCCTCCACCGTCGCGTCAACGTCCTTCTCCGTATGAGCCGTGGACAGGAAACACGTCTCAAACTGGGAGGGCGGCAGGTACACCCCCTGGTCGAGGAGTGCTAGGAACATGCGGTGAAATGTCTCCACATCGGACCGCAGGGCGTCCTCGTAGTTGCGGACCGGTTTCGCCGTCTGGAAGAGCTGGAACATAGAGGCGATGCCGGTCACGTGACACCCGAACTCCCCCGCCACCTTCGCGAGTCCGTTTCGCATCCGGTCGCCAAGGCGGTTTACGCCTTCCAATCCGGACTTCTCGAGCCCCTCCAGGGTGGCGAGGCCTGCGGTCATCGCGAGGGGGTTCCCGCTGGCCGTTCCAGCCTGGTACACCTTCCCCCGCGGCGCAAGGTTCTCCATGAGTTCCGTCGGCCCGCCGAAGGCGCCGATGGGGACGCCTCCGCCCAGAATCTTGCCCAGCGTCGTCAGGTCTGCTCGCACCCTGTAATGCGCCTGCGCCCCCCCCATCGCGATCCGGAAGCCCGTGATGACTTCATCGAAGATGAGGAGGACATCGTTTGCCTGCGTAATCTCCCGGACCTCCTGGAGGTAACCGTCCTCCGGGAGGATAGGGCCCGCGTTCCCGATGACGGGCTCGAGGATGACCGCCGCCAAGTCGCGACGGTTCGCGACGACGACCTTACGCATCGCGTCGACGTCGTTGAACGGGACACTGAGCGTATGGCGCACGACATCGTCGGGAATCCCGGCGGAAGAAGGCGTGCCGAAGGTCGTGGCCCCGCTGCCCGCGCGGACCAGAACCGCGTCGTGGGCTCCATGATAGGCACCGTCAGTCTTCACGATCTTCGTCCGTCCCATCGCTCCCCGCGCGAGGCGAATCGCGTGCATCGTGGCCTCTGTGCCGGAGTTCACGAAACGGAGCATTTCGATCGATGGGAAGTAACGGGAGACGACCTCCCCCAGACGCAGCTCCGATTCCGTGGATGCCCCGAAGTTCCAGCCGTCCTCAAGCTGGCCTCGAATTCGCTCAACGACGTGATCATGCGCATGGCCGAGGATCAGGGGGCCGAAGGCCATGCAATAGTCCACGTACCGGTTTCCGTCCGCGTCGTAAACGTACGCGCCCTTCCCTTGCCGAAGATAGCGGTGATACGGGGCGAACGCTCGCACAGGGCTGGACACGCCGGCCGGGAACAGCAACCTGGCTCGGCTGTAGAGCCGTTCGGAGCGAGCGGTTTTCACACTCCCGGATATCCCGCAGGCTCGCTTAACGTTTCGCGGAGGCCAATAAGACTGGTCATCATGACATCAGATGCCGGTCGCCAGCGGGTGCCCGTCAAAGCGCGGGGGGACGCCCCATGGAACAAGGGAAGAGGGTCGACCGGAGGGGGGCCAGGTCACGGCAGTAAGCCCCCTTCTGTTCTCCACAACCCGCCTTTCTTGCTGGCTTTAATGAACCTGGCTTACTGACAGGTGCGAGACCAGTCCACGCAGTCTAGAAGCCAATGCGAGACTGCGTGTTGGAGTACGGCTAGACCCTAAAGACGGGTTCTCCGATCCAGACCAAGGGTTCCTCCTTCCGCATGGACTCGATCT
>JBHIBW010000170.1:0-2823 GCA_046759265.1 Thermoplasmata archaeon | reverse complement strand
TGGAAGAGGAGGTAGATGCCGGCCATCGTCACGAGGCTCATCGCGAGCCAGAAGGCGGCCCACATGAGCTTCTTCGCCGTCACGACGAGGACGGCTGTGATGACCTCCACGGCCGAGATGACCAGGAAGACGAACTGCAGGGCGTCGACCATTCCCCTCCCTCCGCTACCGCGGCATTAGATCCACCCCTGGGCGTTCGCGAACACGACGAGAACCGCCAGGAAGATGTTGAAGAGGGCCAGGGGGATGAGTTTCCGCCAGCCGATGCTCAGGACCTGGTCGATGCGAATCCGTGGGACGGACCAGCTGATCCAGACGAAGATGAAGAAGACGAAGTAGATCTTCAGGATGAACCAGATCTCCTGAGGTAGGAACGGCCCGTGCCATCCGCCCAAGAAGAGGAGGGCTACCAGGGCGGACGCGACGAGGGTCCGGAGCCACTTGAAGCCGTAGATCATCCCGAAGCGCATCCCTCCATACTCCACCAGCCAACCGTGGACGACCTCCTCCTCCGCCTCGGGGAAGTCGAAGGGAACCCGCTCCTGCTCGGCCATCATCGCCAAGACAAAGATGAGGAAGCCGAGGAATTGGGGGATGATGTACCAGTTCGCGAACCCGACGGCCGCCAGGGGCGCGATGATGGAAGGTTGCGACTGCTGATTGACGATCTCGATCGGGTTGAGGCTCCCGGCCAAGACGATGACCGCGATGACGGCGAGGATCATGGGGATCTCGTAGGACATCATCATCGCGGCCGCTCGCATGCCGCCGATCATCGCGTATTTGTTGTTCTGCGCCCAGGCGGCCAAGAGGATGGCCATGGGGGTCAGCGAGAAGGCGGCCAGGATGAGGAGGAGGCCCGCCGGGATGTTGGCGATGACGAACCCCTCGCTGAAGGGCAGGGCCACGAGGACCACGATGGTGCTACTAATCAGGAGGGCAGGGGCAATGTGGAACATCCAGGGGTCCGAGGCCCGCGGGGTGATGTTCTCCTTCTGGATGAGCTTCAGGGCGTCGGCGATCTGTTGGAGGTACCCCGTCCCGCCGATGTAGCGATCCTTCCTCGCCGTAATCATGGGACCCCGCCGGTCCTGCAGGCGGGCCACGATCTTCCGCTCGAGCCAGATGAACGTGAGGAGGTGGAGCAGCGCCGCCCAGGTGATCATGATCGTGATGGCGAGGAGCCAAGTGATGAAGGTGACCACGGGCTCCGATCCCAACCAATCGGCGATGGGGTTCAGGAAGCCGAGCAGGGGGAGGGAGCCGATCCCACGGAGGATGAAGTTGACGATGGTGATGATGAAGACGGCCAGGACGTTGCTCCCGCCGAAGAGGTCCACGATGTGCCCGCTCATTTGTCAATCTCCCCGACGCAGACGTCGATGCTCCCCGTGACGCTCACGACGTCCGCGATGCGATGGCCCCGAAGCATCATGGGGAGGGCAGACAGGGTCACGAAGATGGGGGAGCGAATCTTCACTCGATACGGCCGGTCACTCCCGTCCCCGATGATGTAGATGAGCGCCTCGCCCCTCGGGTCCTCCGTCCGAGCATAGCCCTCCCCCTCGGCCCGCTTGGGGGTCTTGAGGCGGTAGGGGCCCTCCGGCAAGCGGTCCAGGGCTTGTTCGATGAGGCGCATGCTCTCGAAGAACTCGCCCATACGGACCTTGTACCGGGCGAGGGCGTCCCCCTCCTCGTACACCACCGGTTCGAAGTCCAGCTCGTCGTACACATCGTACGGGTCCAACTCCCGCAGGTCGACCCGCGCCCCCGAGCCCCGCAGGTTGGGTCCCGTGACCCCGTAGTTGAGGGCGTCCTCCTTCTTCAGGATGCCAAGCCCCTGGGTCCGCATGAGGAAGGTCGGACTGTCCTCCAGGAACTTCTCGTAGTCCTTGTATTGCCGGCGGAGGTACCGGAAGACCCGGTGGGCCTCGTCCTCGAACCCGGGGGGGATGTCGTTGTGGACCCCGCCCGGCCGGGGGTAGTTCTGGTTCATCCGCTGGCCCGTCATGAGCTGGAGGAGGTCCAGCACGAGCTCCCGTTCCCGCAGGCTGTAGAGGAAGCCCGTCAGCAGGCCCAGGTCGGCGAGGAAGGCGGCCAGCCACATCCCGTGGGAGGCCATCCGCTGGAGCTCGCAGCCGATGACGTTGAGGTACTTCCCCCGCGGCGGTGGCTCGATGTCCATCAGGTTCTCCACCGCCTTGCAGTAGACGTGGGCCCAGGTCAGGGAGGAGACGTAACAGAGGCGATCCATCAGGACGATGGGCTTCAGGTAGTCCCGGACCTCGCAGAGCTTCTCCACCCCCCGGTGGAGGTAGCCCATCTCCGGGTCGGCGTCCACGATCGTGTCGCCGTCCACCTTGATCCGGAGGTTCCAGAGACCGTGGGTCATGGGGTGCTGGGGCCCCATGTTGATCCAGACTGTCTCCGCCACCCTCACTCCCCCTCGTAGTCCTTCCGGAGGGGATGGAAGGCGAAGTCCTTCGGGAGCAGAATCCGCCGCAGGTCCGGATGGTCACGGAACTGGATCCCCATCAGGTCGTACGCCTCCCGCTCGTGGTAGAGGGCCCCCTTCCAGATGTCCGAGACGGTGTCCACCGTCGGATCCTCGGTGGGAATCTGCACGTTCAGTTGGAGCATCGTGTTGTTCTGGTACGAGACCAAATGGTACACGTTCTCCAAATGGGTGACCCAATCGACGGCGGAGATGCAGGAGATGTGCTCGAACCCCTCTTCGTCCCGCAGATACGTGCAGATCTCCCGGAGGTTCTCCCGCTTGGCGCCCGCTTCGACGCGGCGCGGCTGCACGACTTCAGCCCCTTC
>JBHIBW010000169.1:0-2865 GCA_046759265.1 Thermoplasmata archaeon | reverse complement strand
GCGCGCTGCGCAGGAGGACAATGCTCAGCCGAGAGGTGGCCCTCAGCCCCGCCGATGTCGAGCGGATCGCCGGCAACGTCTCCAAGCTCGGCGGCTACGCCCTCGGCCTTGTGGAACACTTCGACCTGGGAGTCGATCGGGAGCTCTTTCAGCACCACCTGAAACGAACCCAGGACCACGTCCGGACCATGGCGGGAAGTGCCGGTTCGGTCTTGGTCGACCTTCGACCGAAGGGGTTCTCCAACCAGGCCCTCCTCGAGGCGACGGAACTGGTCTGGAACTACCCGCAGGACCTCCGGTTCGCGGCGGGCTCCTGCATGATGTCCCGGATGTACGCCCGCTGGATGAGCGAGGACAACCTGAAGCGGGCGCTGGTGGCCAAGGTCCTCTATGCGTGCCAGGAGGGCATCCTGGATGACGTCATTGACAAGGGCCCCTCCGGGTACCTCGAGGCGAAGGACCTCTACCACCTGGTCCTCTCGTCGATGACGGACCCTTCCCTGAACCCCAACGCCTTCATGAAACGGCTGATGGGGGGCCTGGGACAGGATCAGCTGGACCTGTTCGAAACCATCGTCACGATTGCGCTCCACTTCAACCGGCTCTTTCACGACTCGCCGCACGGAAGCCGCCTTTTCTACGAGATGGAGAAGCTGGAGGAGCGGGCCGCCCTCGGCCAGGCCCTGACGATGTTCCAGAAGGAAGCGACGCTCGACCTCCCCAAGCTCGCCTCCATCGCCCGGAGCTTCCACGCGCCCGACCGCTCCCTCACCTGGTATGAGCGCCTCGCCAGTTACATCGGGGGCGCCGCCCGACTGAACCTCATCGACGCCGCCTTCGTCGATCGCAAGCTCCGCGCCGGGAAGCTGAAGACCCTGCTCAAGGGCTGGACCCTCTACGACACCGTGATCATCCTCCTGAACACCGTCGGGGGCATCCATCAGGACCTGCGAGATGGACTGGCGAACCTCTCCCTGGTCGCCATGCGGGAGAAGGAACTCCGCCCCCTCCACTCCCTGAAGGGGTTCAAGCCCGAGCTCACGCTCGAGGACTATCGCAGCCACATCGTTCGTCTCGCGGGCATCGCATCTCGGGGACTCGAGATCGTCTCCCCGGCCTACACGGATCCCCACCAATACTTCCCGTTTAGCGCCGTCATGCTGCCGGTGGTGCTCCTCGCCGACTGGATCGGCAAGAACGACGAGATGATCCACGCCTACATCGAGGCGGCTGCCCCGAGCATCCGAAAGGTGGCGGAGAGCGCTCCGCGACCGCGCACTCCTCTCGCGGAGGGGAAACGGAAGCGGAATCGCGCCCGCGGCTAACCGAGACGCGATTATCAGCGGGCGGAATCGCCGCGAACAATTTTTACTAGAGGAGGGGGCACGAGGGAGCGCCTTGACCAAGAACCGGATGAGCACCTACGTGAAGGGGCTGGACGAAATCCTCCAGGGGGGCATCCCAGAGGGGCACATCGTCCTGATCACCGGGGCGCCCGGGACCATGAAGTCCACGCTCGGGTTCAACATTCTCTACCACAATGCGCGGAAGGAGGGGACCACCGGCCTGTACCTCACCCTGGAGCAGAGCAAGGGTTCCCTCATCGCCCACGTGGAGTCCATGGGGATGTCCGACGCGAAGGCGTACAAGAAGATCTCCCTCTTCGACATGGCCGCCCTTCGCAAGAACCTCTCTTTCATCAAGGCGGAGGGGTCTTGGAACACCCTCCTG
Organism: Thermoplasmata archaeon; assembly: GCA_046759265.1. Classification (GTDB taxonomy): domain Archaea; phylum Thermoplasmatota; class Thermoplasmata; order RBG-16-68-12; family JAJISG01; genus JAJISK01. The sequence continues at coordinate 1,134 of JBHIBW010000169.1, read as the reverse complement.
AAGGCGTATCTCACCAACCTGATGGAGACCGATCCCTACCAGTTCCTGGTGATTGATTCCCTGAACGTGCTCGAGACGCTCGCCCACTTCGACGCGAGGCGCACGGATCTCTTCTATCTCTTCGAGTGGCTCAAGGACCTCGGCGCCACCACTCTCCTGCTCTCGGAGAGCGTCGAGAGCTCCCGGGCCTCGGGGGAATCAGATGAGGCCTACCTGGCGGACGGCATCATCCATCTCTCCCTCTACTCGGTCTCGGACCTCGACGTCCAACGACGCATCCGCTGTGTGAAGATGCGCGCCACGGAGCATGAGATGGGCTCCTTCGCCCTCGTCTGGAACGGGAGCTCCTTTGAAATCACCCGTGCCGTCTCCGTCGGACGACCGGCCAAAGTCGAGGTCATCTGAGGGGTCTGGCCAGGCGCGGAAACGGGGCCCGATTGACAATAGGGAAACCTAATATACGCTCCCCGATTTGAGACGATGATGGGCTCCTGGGGGCTGTCGATTTCTAAGGAACTCTCCCTCGTGGAGGACCTTATCCGGCAGAGCATCGACTCCCGGGAATTCCTCCTCACGGAGATCGCAGGGTACGTCATCGGCGCGGGGGGAAAACGGGTCCGACCGGCCGTCACCATTCTCTCGTACTACCTCGTCGGCGGAACCGACGTGGACCGGGCCGTGAAGATCGCGACGGCCATGGAACTGGTCCACAATGCCACCCTTCTCCACGATGACATCAACGACGGCGGGGTCATGCGCCGAGGCCAGCCCGCCGCCTTCAAGAAGTACGGCCTTCAGAACGCCCTGGTCACGGGCGACTTCCTCTTCACGAAGGCCTTTGCGATCGGGGCCAAGTTTGACACGGACATCGTGGACATCACGGCCGAGGCCTGCGTCAGCCTGGCCGAAGGGGAGATCCGGCAGCATGCCAACGCACGAGACCTGAGCATGAACGAGGCCGACTACCTCGGGATCATTCAGCGCAAGACGGCGGGTTTCTTTGCCGCGGGCGCGCGGGTAGGAGCCACCCTGGGCGGAGGAACTCCGGAGCAGGTCGAGGCGTTGAGTGAGTACGGGCGCGACCTGGGCATCGCATTCCAGATCGTCGACGACATCCTCGACGTCGTCGGGGAC
>JBHIBW010000168.1:0-2867 GCA_046759265.1 Thermoplasmata archaeon | reverse complement strand
CCCCGCGAGCGACGTCAACCTTCGTCTGAGGGGAGACGTGGAGGTCAAGGGATTGGAGCCCGTTCGGAACCTCGGCCCTCGCAAGAACCGCCTCGTGACCGCCGACGTGAAGGCCCGAGGCCACGGCCGCATTCCGCTGGAGGTCGACGTCAGCTACCGCGGGGCCTTGGACGGCAAAGAGGTTCACATCACGGAGGGCGCCTCGGTGAACGCCTCCCCCTCGGGGACCTACCTGGGGGAAGACGCCTTCCTCGTGCACGCGGACGGCAGACTCATCAGCCATCAAACGCGCAAGATTGAGGATGAGATCGATGAGGACGTGTTCAGCGGCATGCTCACGGTCGTTCAGGACTTCGTCAAGGACTCCTTCCGCGCCCGGACCAAGGTGGGCCTGAGGCGGCTGGAGTTTGGGGAGAGTCGCATCGTCATCGAGCGGGGTCCCGACGTCTACCTGGCCGCCGTCCTGCTGGGCGAGGAGCCCGATCTGCTCTCCCTCTACATGGTCGAGCTCATCAACGAAATCGAGCGCAAGTTCGGGGAAACGCTCGCCGGGTGGAGCGGTCTGCTGAGCGAGCTCGAGGGCATCGAGGAACTCTGCAGCAAGCTCTGCTACTTCACAAAGGAAGGCTGGCTCGCCGACCCGGCGGGGACCGAGACCGCCATCGGGGAGACCGTGAACCTGATTCGTGGCGGCAAGGCGTTCGGGATGGACCTCTCCGAGTCGGAAGCCCTCCTGGAGAAGGCCCAGGGCGTCGTGGAGAACGACGTTCAGAAGGCCTGGGGTCTCATCGAGGACGCCGTGGGGAAGGCCCTCGCCACCCAACAGGATCTTCAGAAGAAGATGGAAGCGGGGATGAAGGCGTTGAGCGACGACCTGGAAGGCCTCGCCCTCCTCGGACACGCCGTGGAGGGGGGTGAGGAGGAGTTGGCCCAAGCCCAAGCCGCCATGGACGTGGGGGACTACGAGGAGGCGGCCCGCGTCATCTCCACGTTGGACGACGCCGTCTCCGCGCTGAAGAACGAGGTCCTCGCCTCGGAGGTCGAGTCCAGCGTGGGACGTCTATCACGCACGATCGACGCCCTCGAGCAGGAGGGTGCCGAGGTCGGTGGCTTGAAGGAGGAGTTGGGGGCCGCCCAATCCGCGTGGGAGAAGGGCAACCTCGGCCAGGTGGCGCAGCATCTCGAGACCGCCCACGAGGAAGCCCGGGACCTAAAGCGGACCTACCTCCTCAGACGACACCGAGAGGAGCTCGAGGACCTCTCGGAGATGTACGAAAGGGCCTCGGCACAGGGCCTGATCCCCGAAGGGGCGAAGGCCATCGTCGAGCAGGCCACCGAAGCTGTGGAGCGCGAGGACGTGGACGAGCTCGACGTGTTGCTCCCGCGCGCCCGCCAGGCGGTGCAGGCCCCGCTCCAGGGGGAGTTCGAGGGGCGCGAACCCGAGGTCCACGTCGAGGGAAGCCTGCCCCCCCTCCAGATGGGTTCCTGGTCGCGCTACGAGATGGAACTGACCAACAAGGGGAACTGGCCTGCCAAGGACATCACCCTCGCGTTCGGGGGCGACCTGGAGGTCAAGGGGTCCACCGAGGTCAATGGGCTGGGCCCGGGAGAGACCAAGCGGCTCGCGGTCGGCCTTCGGCCCAAGAAGACGGGTGCGACCCTGGCGGACGTTCGGCTGAGTTACGAGCGCCTCCTGGACGACGCCCCGTACGTGGCCCACTACATCCGCGATGTGAAGGTCGCCCGAAAGGGCACCTACGCCGTCGAGGACGCCCTCCTCTTCCTCCCCGATGGCCAGGTGCTCGTCCACGAAAGCCAGAAGTTCCGAGAGGACCTCGATGAGGAGGTCTTCACCTCCATGATTCAAGGCGTGCAGGAGTTCCTGACGGACGCCTACAAAGACAAGCAACGAATCGGAATCAAGCGGATGGACTTTCAGGACAGCCAGATCCTCCTCGAACGCGGGGAGCACTGCTACCTGGGCACGATCGTGGTGGGGAACGAACCCGAACTCCTGCCCCTCTACCTCATCCAGCTCCTCTACGAGGCCGAAGAGCAGTATGGAGACCACCTCGCCGACTGGGAGGACGACCCGGAGGTTTTGGAGGGGCTCCGGGACATCGTACGCAAGGCCCTCCTCGTGTCCCAGGCCAAGGGGGCGGACCTGGGGTCGCTGGCCTCGAGCCCGATTACCCAGGGCCTCTTGGAGGGCCTGGTCGCCAAGGAACGCAAGGCCCGAGTGGAGGCCATGATGCCGGAGGTGGAGAAGGCCCTCGTCGAGAAGGGGCCCATCGGAGGCCTCGCGGCGGTGCGAACGGCCCTGGCTCCGAAGGACGGGGAGGGGAAGCCCTCCCCCACGGAGCGCCCGAAGGGGGAGGAGGGCGCCATCACGGTGGAACTCGACGACGAGTCGTTGAAGGAGTTCATTGAGATCGTGAAGGAGATCGACAAGGCGGTCCGCAAGGCGCGAGGGAAGGCGGGCCTGGAGTACCACTGGCCCGTTCCCCGGATCGCCATCCGCGCGAAGACGCCGAACGTCGCCGCCGCGGCCGAGAACTTCAACGCAATGATTCTCAGCCACGCCAACGCCCGAGAAGTCGATGTGTTGGAGTCCGGGGAGATCTGGCATGGAGTGGACCTCAAGATGACGATCGACGAGGACGTCCTGGAGGAGTCCTATCGAACCTGGGCGCGGAAGATCCAGCTCATCCTCATGTCCCAGGATCCTTGGAAGATCAAGGCGGGCATCGACAAGGGGGGCTACGAGATGGGCATCGAAGGTCAGATGGTCAAGATCGACGGGGACATGGTGAACTTCCAGGCCGTGGTTCCCCCGCACGTCGTCGTCCAGGACTTCGGCGAGGGGA
>JBHIBW010000167.1:0-2889 GCA_046759265.1 Thermoplasmata archaeon | reverse complement strand
GAGCAAGAACCCCCGTGCCCAGGGCCATGGGGTTCACCTGGAGCCTCTTCCAGGGGGTGTTCCTGTTCTATCCGGTCCTCGTGGTCGTGTGGCCGGATGTCACGTACGGGACCGTCCTACACTTCGCCTTTCCTCTGGACACCGCCGTCCAGGTTGTGGGCATCCTCATCTGGGTCGCGGGCGTCGTCCTCCTTCTCTGGTGTTCGCGCCTTCTGGGTCCGATCATGATGACAAACGGGGTGGTAGAGGGCCATGAGTTGGTGAAGCGAGGCCCCTATGCGGTGATCCGCCACCCGACCTACGTGGGTCATGTGCTGATGGCCCTCGGCGTGGCGGCGATCTTCCTAAGCTACCCGCTCGTTGCGATCGCGCTTCTTACCGTTGTCTTCGCGCATGTCCAGGCACGGGGAGAGGAACGGCTTCTGGCCTCACCGGAGGGGTTTGGAGAGGCGTACCGGGATTACATGGAGGAAACCGGGCGATTTCTGCCCCGGTTGGGGTCTCGGAGACCCTCGGACTGAACGGATCGTATCTCCGTCGTGGTCTCGGGCCGCATCCTGGTGAAGAGCGCCGGGGGACGCACGGCGGGCTTCGCCCCCCCTCGCCACAAAGGTGCGCCCCTTGGGGTGCCGCGAGGTGTCCGAGATTGTCTGTGCCCGGTCAGAATCCGGAGGGGAGGAGGGCTCAGGTGTCCGGAACGGGAAGAACGGCGAACACCAAGCCTTTGAAAGGCCGATATTCTGGGGAGCCGATGTCGGAAACGCCTGTGACCGGGACCGTGCGAGGCGGAAAGGGTCGCTATGGAGAGTGGGTCGAATCCCTCCGCGAACAGGTCCTGCTTGGGCCGGGTACCCTGGATTCGGAGATACGTGTGGCTGCCGCCGCCGGAAGCGCCGTTCCCAGGGAACTTTCGGACTACGTGGAGAAGGTCCGGGCTCGTGCCTGCGAGGTGGAGCACAGGGACGTCGAGTCCCTCCGTGAAGCGGGCTATTCGGAAGACCAGATCTTCGAACTGACGGTAAGCGCTGCCCTCGGCGCGGGATTTGGACGATTGGAATCGGCCCTTGCCCTCCTCGGAGAGGAGTGAAATGCGATTGGATAACCTCGAGCATGGTCACGGTCTCAAGCAGAGGGTGCTGTTACGTGTCATCCGCCTGGCCTCGGGGGGTGAGGAGAGCGGCCTGGACCTCGTCAAGATGATGCTGTACCGGGCGGGGTACTTCGGGCGGTCCTTTTCGCACCTCATGCAGGAGGTGATGCGGGGACCATCCGACTGGTCCGTCGGCGAGAGGGAACTCCTGGCGGCGTTTACCTCCAAGGTGAATCAGACCCCCTTCTGCGCCGCCTTCCACGGGGCGGCCGCCTCCTTGGCGTTGGAGGACGACGGGACTGAGGCCATCCTGGCCGACTGGCGGTCGGCTCCCTTGGACGACCGGATGCGCGCGGTCTTTGCCTTCATCGAGAAGTTGGCGCACGCGCCCGAGGATCTCCAAGGCCGCGATATCGACGCCCTGCGCGCCTCGGGACTGACCCTGGCGCAGATCGAGGAGGCCGTCCACATCTCGGCCGGCTTCCACATCATCAACCGACTTGCGGATGCCTTCGGCTTCCAGCTTCCCTCACCGAGAGGCGTCGTGAAGGGCGCCAGGGGTCTGTTGAGGTACGGCTACGCGATGTGAGGGCGTGGAAAACACCTTCGAACGCGGACTGAAGGGTTTGGAGCCATCGGACGGAGAACGGGCCAGACAACTCATCGCAGAGGAGTACGACCTCGCGGCCGGGCGATGGGACCGTGACTTCGTGCCCCCCACAGCCCCGGCCCGAGAGCGGTTACTCGAGCTGGCTCGTGTCACGCCCGGCGAGAGCGTCCTGGACATCGGAACGGGGACGGGCGCGGCCGCCCTCCTCGCGGCCCATCGGGTGGGAGAGGAAGGCACCGTCGTCGGCATAGACATCTCCGGAGGAATGCTCAAGGAAGCTCGGGCCAAGGCGACACGATTGGGTTTGGGGAACGTCGAGTTTCGGAGAACGGACGCCACCTCTCTGGAGTTGCCAGACAAAACCTTCGACGCCGTAATCTCGTCCTTCGGGGTCCCCACCGAAGGGCCCTCCGATAACGATGCCTTTCTGATCGAATGGCTGAGGGTGTTGAAGCCCGGCGGCAGGCTCTGTCTCTGCGACTACTCAGGAAAGTCCGAGGAGGAGGTGATCTTTGACCAGGTGTTCTCGAAGCACCGGGTCACCGACCCGAGTCCGGAGCTGGCGACCAGGCGGCGGCTGAAGGCCCTCACGGCGGAGGCAGCTAAAGGCGTCCCCTCCCTCGATTTCTCGAACCCGTCCGGGGCGAAGCGCCTCATCGAGGCGGCGGGCTTCAGAGAGGTCCGGGTACTCACAGAAACGTTCGAGAACCTATTTCCGAGCGCTCAGGCGGCGCTGGACCTCGAGCTGTTGTTTGCTTCCGCCGAGTACGCCGCGATGTCTCAGGAGGTTCAAAACACGTTTAGGCGAGAATTATTGGAAGCGCTCCGGCCCTTTGAATCTCCGAAGGGGTTCGGACGGGCCGACGTTGCCTTCGCCCTGGGGAAGAGAGCGGTAGATTAGCGTTGCCGCTGCAAGAGCTTCACCGCGCGTCGCAGGGAAGCTGCTCGATTCCAACCGAGGCCACCACGAACGCGGATCTGTGTGGTTGAGGAGACACTGTAGGGGTATTGTCGCAACGCGACTCCCATAGTATTTATGGGACAGGACGGGCACTCCAACCTTCGGTGCCTGGTGTGGACAGACGCAAGTGGCTGGCAGAGCGACGAGCGGCAGTGGAGCAAGACTACACCAGTGACGCCCCGACGTACGACGAGGGATACGACCCGGCAACCCAACTCCACCGTCAGT
>JBHIBW010000166.1:0-2896 GCA_046759265.1 Thermoplasmata archaeon | reverse complement strand
CGGCGGGGAGGGAGTTGAGGCCGTGGGCGATGAAGTTCAGGCCGAGGGCGATGCCGACGAAGGGGAGAACCCCGACCGGAACACCCAGGATGACGACCTGCGGGAAGAAGAGCTCCTGCAGGTAGAAGGCGAACGCGACGATGAAGATGCCCGAGTTGATCTGGGACATCGTGGCGTAAGCGAGGTAGAGCTTCGCGTTCTTCGAGAATCCGCGCAAGGCTTCCAGGTACGAGGTGGGCGCACCGGAGGTGCGGGGCAGGGCCATGAAATGGGGGCTCCTGGTGGAGCCAGGGTATCCTCACCTCGCGTAAAAAGATGCGCTCAGGAGCGTACGTACACCAAACTTATAACGCGTCCCTCATCTACGGAAAGAGCCGGCCTCGACCTTGCGGCCATGCCCGGTCAAGCGTCGGTTTGTGCAACTGAATGCGGGAGGATCGGAGGGTTGGATGCGTTCACGGGGGTCACCACAGCTTCTGAGCTGCAAAGCACGACATCCCGGACAGACCGATGAGGCCGGCTTCGATGATTGTGGGCGTGGTTAAGGAGACCGTGGAGGGGGAGCGACGCGTGGCCCTGGACCCGGCCTCTGTAGCCGGGCTGCGCGAGAAGGGCGTGGAGGTCCGCGTTCAGTCGGGAGCCGGCGGAGGGGCGTTCCACGGCGACACGGACTACGAAGCGGCCGGCGCAACCGTTGTGTCTGATGCCATCTCCGTCTGGCAGCAGTCCGACGTGATTCTCAAGGTGAACCCTCCGACGCCCGGCGAGGTGGGTCTCCTTCGATCCCAGGCTGTTGTCATTGGATTCCTCAACCCGCTCCGGGATCCGGGGCGCATCCAGCGGATTGCGGACCGGGGGGCCTCCGCCTTTAGCATGGAGATGATCCCCCGCATTAGTCGGGCCCAGAGCATGGATGCCCTCTCCTCCCAGTCCTCCGTCGCCGGGTACAAGGCCACCCTCCTCGCCGCCAGCTCGCTGACCAAGTTCTTCCCCATGATGACCACGGCGGCGGGGACGGTCCGACCCGCGCGGGTCTTCGTCATTGGAGCGGGGGTTGCTGGGCTCCAGGCCATTGCGACGGCAAGGAGGCTCGGGGCAGAGGTGGAGGCGTTTGACATCCGGCCGGTTGTGAAGGAGGAGGTCCAGAGCCTCGGGGCCCGCTTCGTGGAGGTCGAGCTGGAGGAGGAGACGGAGGCGGAGGGGGGCTACGCGAAGGAGGTCTCCGAGGCCGCGCGCAAACGGGAACAGGACCTGCTCGCCGAGCACGTGGCGAATTCGGACGTCGTCATCACGACGGCCCAGGTGCCAGGCAAGAAGGCGCCTGTGCTCGTGACCGAGACGATGCTGGCTGCCATGAAGCCCGGTTCGGTCGTGGTCGATCTGGCGGCCGACCAGGGGGGCAACGTCGCGCTGTCTCGGCCCGACGAAGAGGTCTCGTACAACGGGGTGACGATCCTCGGTCCCGCCAACCTGCCCTCTTCCCTTCCTGTCCACGCGACCCAGATGTATGCCAAGAACCTCATGACACTCCTTGATGTGATCCTCGCAAACGGCGAGCTCCATCTTGACCTCGAGGACGAGATCGTCGACGCGAGCCTCGTGGTGCACGCGGGGGAAGTCCGCAACGAGCGCGTGCGGGAGGCCATCGCGGCGGAGCGGGGTGCTTAGGGGGAGGAGAACATGGTCGATCTCGTCACTGGAATCTTCATCTTTGTGCTGGCCGTCTTCGTAGGCTTCGAGGTCATCACGAAGGTGCCGCCGACGCTACACACTCCGCTGATGTCGGGGGCCAACGCCATCTCAGGCATCGTCCTCATCGGCGCGCTCCTCGTCGCCGGCCCGGGGGTCGTGAACCTGGCCGTCATCCTGGGCCTCGCTGCGGTCGTCTTGGCCACGATCAACGTGGTCGGCGGCTTTCTCGTAACCGACCGCATGCTCCAGATGTTCAAGCGAGATCGAGGGTAAGGGATGGTTGCGCTCGACCCCGTCATCGTCACGCTGATCTACCTCGTGTCGGCTGCGTTGTTCATCCTGGGTCTGCGGGACCTGGGCTCCCCTGCGACCGCGCGACGGGGCAACCTGCTGGCCTCCATCGGCATGCTTATCGCCATCGTCGTGACCTTGTTGAACGCGGGCATCGTGAGCTACGAGCTCATCGCGGTGGCCATCCTCATTGGAGCGGTCTTAGGCGCCCTTGGGGCCCGCCTGGTGAAGATGACGGCCATGCCCCAGATGGTCGGCCTCTTCAACGGCTTCGGCGGCGGCGCCTCCTTTCTGGTGGCGATTGCGGCGTACTTCCGGGGGTTCTCGGTCGGGGAGCTCCCCCTGCCCACTACGATATCCATCTTGGTGGGCGTCTTCATTGGCGGGATCACCCTCACGGGAAGCCTGGTGGCCTTCGGGAAGCTACAGGGGGTCCTTTCGGGGGCTCCCATCACATTCCCACTGCAGCAGCCCGTGAATGCCGCCTTTGTCGTAGTCTTTGTCGGGTTGGCGGGGTACCTGGTGGCGATCGGGATCCAGTTCACCCTGTTCCTGGTCCTCGTCGCCATCGCGCTCGTCTTGGGAGTCCTCATCGTGGCCCCTATTGGCGGGGCGGACATGCCCGTCGTCATCTCCTTGCTCAACTCCTTCTCCGGGCTCGCCGCGAGCGCGGCCGGGTTCATCCTCGGAAATGAGATCCTGATCGTGGCCGGGGCCCTCGTGGGCGCGGCCGGCCTCATCCTGACCGGCATCATGACGAAAGCGATGAACCGGAGCCTCCCCAACGTCCTCTTCGGCGCCGTTGGGGTCGATACCAAGGTCCCCGGCGTCACCACCGCGAGCGACCAGACGGTTCGATCCATCGACCCGGAGGAGGCCGCGCTGCTCCTGGGATACGCCCAGTCGGTCATCA
>JBHIBW010000165.1:0-2898 GCA_046759265.1 Thermoplasmata archaeon | reverse complement strand
CTGGTGGCCATCCCTTGCCCCGGACTCGTTCCACCACTCAAAGGCGAGGACACCTCCTGGATGAAGCGCCTTTCGGAAGCCGCGAAGCGTCTCACGCGCGTCCGCTCGAGCGACGTGGCCGAAGGCTCCGAACATGCTTATGAGGGCGTCGAAGTGGCCCACATCCCCGAGGTCTCGCATGTCGCCCACCACGAACCGGGGGGGACGATCCAGGGCCCGGGCCTTCTTCTGCGCGATTCGAATGAAGGCCTCGTTCCGATCCAGGCCCAGGACCTCGTACCCCCGTTCCGCCAGGAGAGTGCTGTGGTTGCCCGTGCCGCAGCCCAGGTCAAGGACCTTGTGAACCGGACGGGCGGCATGGTCCGCGAAGATGCGCTCCAGGAGGTCCGTCTCGCGTTCGTAGTTCACGATGGGGCCGTAGATTAGATCGTAGTAGGGTGCGGAACGCGCGTACAGGTCCACCTACTCTCCGCCGGCTTGCGCGAGGCGCTCAAGGACAAAATCTCGATCAAGGACGGCCAAGAGAGGCGCGGCCCGAGGGCCGGAGGGCTTGTCTAGGAAGGTCCTGTAGAGGGCCGCGAAGAAGCCACTTGTCGGCACTCCTAGGTCCTCCTGTGAGGTGAGATCGACCATGGCTTCCTTGATGGCCTCCTCTTCCCAAGCTACCTTAGCGAGCGCGTCCCGAAGCCGGTTGAGGGAGTTCCGCTCGGGACCCGAGAGTGCGGCGTCTACCCCCGGCGGCAGGCTCTCCTGCACCTCGACGCGGTACTCCACCGGAGCGAGGTCGTGAGCCCAGCTGCGGGCCTGGACAAGGCGCCTCTCGATGCGATCGCGTTCCCACGAAGAGAGGGCCCCCTCCGCCATCCCCGTTGCCGTGAGCCGCGCCAACGCCCAGGCCAACGGGTCGTCCGCGGGCGCGACCTGGGCGAGGAGACTCGCGTGGCGATACCCAAGCTGAAACGGCGTCTCCTGCGGAAAAGACTCCAACTGAGCGAGACGGTAGGCGCGGTTGGCGTCCTCCTCGGATCCCTCGTAGTAACCTGACTCCGCCTGGTCGTAACGCTGGTGGTAGGCGTCGACGCGGGAGAGGTCCAGGACGAGCCTCCTCCGAATCGGCGTCGCGGCGAACAGAAAGCGTAGCACCTCCGGGTCGGCGACGGAGAGCCAGGCGGTGGGTCCGAATCCGGTGAACCTCGAACTCGACATGTCCCCCTGGTCCGTCCCGTCCTCCGCGTACCCGACCCACTCGTAGGGGATGCCGAAGGGCGGTTGAATATTCAGGATGGTCTCCGCGATGACCCGCGAGGTCTCCCTGGACCCGCCTGGTGCAGCATGGTCCTTCCCGAAAGGCTCCACGCTGACCCCGAGCAGCGCCCAGAGAACCGGCCACTCGATCCGCCAATTGAGCTTCCCCAGTTCCAGGGCAGACAACCCCTTCCCGCCGCAGGCGCACTCGTATTCGACCTCTCCGTTCCGGAAACCGAGGGCCCGGGCATCTCCGATCCGACGGCACGTGAGGCAGAGCGGTTCAAAGGGGATCCATCCCTTGGGAAGCGGGTTGCGAGGCCGGAACTGGTTGACGAGTTCTCGTAAGGCCTCCGCCTGATCGGCCACCTCGTGGACGAGCGATTGCATCGCCTCCGTTCGGTACAGGTCCGTGGTACGGGAGACCTCGACCCCGGGAGCGAACCGGTCCATGGGGCCCGCGAACCCCTCCCAGTAGTGGTCGACCCAGTTCGCATGACAGCCCTCGGGGTCGGGGACCTCGATCATCCGGTACCCGGTGTAAGGGGTCCCCTCGTCCGCCGCGAACTGGGCCAACTGCTCCGGCGTGCCTTTCCAGGGGTCCTGGGTGTAGAGCACGAGGTGTTGGGTGACGGTCCGCTCGGCGGAACGGAGCCGTGCTGCGATGAAGTGGTTCAGGACGATTTCGCCTCGCAGGCTGCCGACGTGCTGAAGGCCGGAGACGGAGATGCCCGCGTTGCAGACGACAGGATCCTTCTCGGCGACCGATGCCTCAACCGAGGGATAGAGCTCGTCGAACCAGTGCATCCCTGATCACGCGATGCCTCGAGCCCGGATGAGGGCCCGCAAGGGAACGCCATCCACGTCGTCCTGGTCCGTCTTGTTGACCAGCACCATCGTCAGGATGACCTGGCCCCCCGCCTCCTGCGTCTCCCGAATGGCGCTCCGGAGGGTCTCTCCTGTACTGACCACATCGTCCACGATGACGACGTTTTTGCCATCCACGCCCGCGTAGTTGGAGCTGAAGGCCCCGCCCTCCGGACGAGCCTGGCTCGGGCGGAACACGACCAGCTCCTTTCCCATGTCCTCCGAGACCAGGGTCGCGTAGGGGATCCCGTTGATGGCCACCCCCAGGACGGAGTCGATCTCGGCGTCCCGCTTCTCGAGCTCCTCGAGAATCACGTCCGTCATGGCCGCGGCGATGAACCCGATGCGCGACCCGAACACGCCCACCGATCGCCAGCCGATCTTGATGTCCTTGGGCGGTGCCTCCCCTCGGACGCCACGGGTGAGGAGCCAGGTCACGGTCTCCGGCGAGAGGTGGAGCTCGTCCCCGATCTCCTTCTCGCTGAGGCCCTTCTCCTTGTACTCCATGGCCTTGCGAACCAGGGCGTCGATGCTCTTCATGGCGTACCCCGGGCTTAACCTGGGCCGGGCTATTAAAGTTGGTCTCGCTCTCGAATGGGAGTTGGAAGGCTGCTTCCTCCAGTCCCCAGGAACCGAAAGGCTGGAATGGGAGACGCCTCCATGGGGGAAGGGGGCAGCCCACGGTCGACATCGAGACGAAGGCAACCTTTCCGACGTCGCGGGACCGACTATGGCAGCTCTTGGCCTGGCATCAGGAGGAGGCACGACTCCGGGAGATCCATCCGG
>JBHIBW010000164.1:0-2899 GCA_046759265.1 Thermoplasmata archaeon | reverse complement strand
CTCGTCACCAACACGCCCGTCGATGGGCTGCGGGAGTCGCCCGCGGACCATACGTTCGCGCTCATCCTGGCCGTCGCCCGGCGGATCCTGGAGGGGGACCGGATGGTCCGGCGAGGGGCCTTCGCGGGGTGGGGGCCGGAGCTCCTCCTAGGATCCGATGTCTACGGGAAGACCCTCGGCATCGTGGGGGCCGGCGGGATCGGAGCCGCCGTCGCCCGGCGCGCAAGGGGGTTTGGCATGCGAATCCTCTACCACAGCCGAGGGCCGAAGGCGAGGTGGCAGGCGAAACTGGGGGCCCGGTTCGTGTCGCTTCCCAAGCTGCTCGAGGACGCCGACATCGTCACGCTCCATGTCCCGCTGAACCCCGAGACGACGCACCTCATCGGCGCGACCGAGCTGCAGCAGATCCGAAAAGGAGCTCTCCTCATCAACACCTCTCGCGGATCGGTGGTGGACGAGGAGGCCTTGGTAGCAGCACTGAACGCAGGCCAGCTAGCTGGGGCCGGCCTTGATGTCTTCGAGCACGAACCCGAAGTCCACTCGGAACTCGTGGCCATGCCGAATGTGGTGCTGACCCCGCACACCGCGTCGGCCACCCGGGAGACGAGGACCGAAATGGCGGTCGTGGCGGCGAATAACCTCCTGGCGGGGTTGCGCGGGGAGGTCCCGCCGTTTCTCGTGAACCCCGAAGTTCTCTCTTCTCAAGATTGAGAATGACGGCAGAACCCTTTTCCGGACGCTGCGGAACGCCGAGGGCATGGCCAGCGGCCTCTCCGACCGGCTGCTTTGGCGTGGCGCCCCCTCCCGCCTCATCTTCCTTCACTTCTACCTCCTCATGCTCCTCCTCGCGGGGCTGAGCCTGAGCATCTCCTTGGAGTACCTCAATCCCGGCTTGCCGACCGTGGCAGGGTACGACCTCAACGCCATCCTCGCCCTCGCTGCCGCCCTGCTCTCCTTCATGACCTTCCTGGTGGCGGAACTCAAGCGAATCACGCGGAGGTACATGGTCCTGGAACACCGCGTGGCGCGGCGGGAAGGCATCCTGAGCAAGCGGGTCCAATACATGCCTTACAACAAAGTGGAACGCGTCGAGATTCGCCAGTCCATCCTGGCGCGCCTCTTCGGGATCGGCCACCTTCACGTCGACACAGGCGAAGACAGCCTCACCTTCCAGGCGGTCCGCAATCCCGCCAGGGTGGAACGCATCGTGGCGAAGCAGCTAAAGGAGCTTCGGGCGAGCGCCATCCTGGCCTAGGTGCGATCCGGTTCGCCCTTCTCCATCACGACGACGTAGATCTCGCCGTCGGGCTCCACAAACTCACGCACGTGCCAGGCCGACCCGACGAGGAGGTCGGTCAGTTCGTCCCGGGACACCATCAAGTAGTCAAACCACGGGGTCGCGTACCGCTTGTATCGCACTCGAATCCGGATCTGGCCCGACATCCGATTCCGTCGGCGGTTGGCCGCCTGGTACGCCAGGTGCTCCGGCACGTCGGTCTGGTAGACGTCCCGGGTCTCGGCGATGAGCCGTCCCCCTTCCCCCGTCATCCCCGCGAACCGCTGGAGGAGCCATCGCATGCGACGCGGGTTGGCGAACAGGCCGAAGTTGTTTCCCATCATCAGGAGGGTGTCATAGACCCCCCTTCGCCGGCTTAGCTGCGTGACACCGGCTCCGATCGTCTTTCGCAGGCCCCGCGCCCGCGCGACCCGCAGCGCCCCGGGCGAGATGTCGGTCCCGGTCACATCGAGGCCCTGATCCTGCAGGTGCAAGGCATGCCGTCCCGCGCCAACCCCGATGTCGAGAACGCGGCCGCGGGCGAACCCCACGCCCCGTTGCTCATGAGGCACCCATGCCTCAAAGGGGGCAAAGTAGGCCGCGGGACCGTTGGTGGCCTCAATGTACCCGTCTTCGCGCTCGACGATCTCATGAACCTCTTGGCCCTGGAAGTGGTCCCACATGAGGTGTCCCATGGCATCCTCTTGGTCCCGAAGCATGGAGCAGCGTAGCGGCGGCGCGCTCTAGAACCCTTCCGCGCACCCGCTCAGACCGATCCCATCCGTCGGGCAAAGGTCATGTAGCCCGTGTGGCCCAGCATCTGAAACGCGGGTCGACTCCCTCGCCCCACCTCCATCCGCCGCTCGAGGAGCTCCACGCTCCACACCTCGGCGAACCCCGTGTCGCGGAGCGCAAGGACGGTCTCCCGCATCTGTTCCACCGTAGGGGAATAAGAGGCGAAGTGCCCGGCCGGCCGAAGGGCTCTCTTCGCCGCGTCCACGACCGCCCAGGGCTCCGGGACATCCAGCACGACGGCCTTCACCTCCGTTTCTGCGATCCCCTGCGCGATGTCCTTCTCGCGAATCTGCACGATTTCGCCGTAACCCGCGGCCTCGATGTTGGCGCGTGCCACGTCCAGGAAGTCAGGTCGGACCTCGTAGCTCACGACGTGCCCGGTGGGGGCGACCGCATGGGCGAGCGCGATGGTTAGCGCGCCTGAGCCTGCCCCTCCCTCGACCACCGTGTCCCCAGCCTGAAGATCCGTGTGGAACGCGAGGTATGCACTATCCTTGGGCCCGACGATCTGCGCCTTCCGATGCATGGTCTCAATCACATCTCGGACGGACGGCTCGAGCACCGCGTAGGTGTCCCCCTCCACCTCGAACTCACGTCCGATGAGGCGCTCTAGGCCATCCGTCTTCATGCGACCGACACCCCGGACCTGCTGCATGCCCTGGCCGACGGGGACGCGCCACTTCTTTCCCTTCGCGTTGAGGAGAACCACCTCTCGCATGAGCCAGTGAGAGGCGACCGCGGTATGAGGCTTGGGACCTGGAGACCCCGTGCGCCCCTCGGCAAACGCCGATGTCGTGTTCGACAAAGCTTTAATTTCGCGCCTCGATG
>JBHIBW010000163.1:0-2910 GCA_046759265.1 Thermoplasmata archaeon | reverse complement strand
GTTAGAGTGCATCCCATCCCTTCTGACAAGGCTGGCCCTCTCCCTGTTTTCTTACGACCCCTTCCCAGCAGCCGCCCTGGGGGTGGTTCGGCCCCCTGAGTCCGGCCGCGTCACCTTCAAATAGCCGGCCCTCCGATGGAACGGCCGTTCCATGGACAGCCTCGGGCAATCCCTCAAGAACGTCCTTCGCAAGGTCGCGCGCGCCTCCCACGTCGACGAGAAGCTCGTGAAGGAGGTCGTCCGGGACCTCCAGCGCGCCCTCCTCCAGGCGGATGTGCCTGTGGAGACGGCCCTGGAGCTGAGCCGAACTGTCGAACAACGGGCCCTGGCCGAGAAGCCCTCGGCCGGCATGAGCGGACGGGAACACGTCATCCGGATCATCTACGAGGAGCTGGTCGCCATCCTGGGGCAGCCCCGCGACCTGAAGCTGGGCCCCCAGCGGGTCCTCATGGTGGGCCTCTACGGCCAAGGCAAGACGACCACGACCGCCAAGCTCGGCAAGTGGTTCCAGCGCAAGGGCCTCCGCGTCGGCCTCATCCAGGCGGACACGCATCGTCCGGCCGCCTACGACCAGCTGAAACAGCTCTCAGAGCAGCTCGGGGCGCCCTTCTACGGCCAGCGGAAGGAGAAGGATGCCGTCAAGGTGGCGCGCGCGGGCCTCAAGAAGCTCTCAGACCAAGACGTCCTCATCGTGGACTCCAGCGGCCGTCACGCCCTGGAGGACGACCTCATCCAGGAGATCAAGGCCCTCTCCAAGGTGGTCAAGCCCGACGAGAAGGTCCTCGTCCTCGACGCCTCCACCGGACAGCAGGCAGGCCCCCAGGCCAAGGCCTTCCACGATGCCGTCGGCGTCACCGCGGTCGTCCTCACCAAGCTTGACGGAACCGCCAAGGGCGGCGGGGCCTGGGCGCCGTTGCGGAGACGGGGGCGTCCATCTCCTTCGTGGGGGTGGGGGAGAAGATCGAGGACCTGGAGAAGTTCGAACCCCCCCGATACATCTCGCGGCTCCTGGGCATGGGGGACCTCGAGACCCTGCTCGAGCGGGCGCAGGAGGCGCTGGACCAGGATGCCATGGAGGAGACGGCGAAGAAGCTCCTCTCCGGCCGCTTCACCCTCAAGGAGATGTACGAGCAGATGGAGGCCCTCACCAAGATGGGGCCGCTTTCCAAGATCTTCAGCATGCTGCCCGGCGTGCCAGCCGCCCTCACGGAGGAGCAGCTCGAGGAGACCCAGGACCGCCTCCGCCGGTTCCGGTTCATCATGGACTCCATGACGGAGGAGGAGCAGGAGAACCCGAAGCTGTTGAAGTCCTCCCGCATCCTCCGCATCGCCCAGGGCAGCGGCACGGACCCGAAGGAGGTGAAGGAGCTGGTGAAGTACTACAACACCTCCCGGAAGGCCATTCGCGGGCTCGCCGGAAACCGCAAGATGCGTCGCCAGCTGATGAAGCAGCTCCAGGCCGGCGGCTTCGACCTAGGCGGCCTGGGCGGTTAGCCCGCCCTACTGGCTCATGACCACGTTGATTGCGACCTCCGCGATGTCGGAGGCGTAGCCCCCGAAACGGCCGATGCTGTCCACGACCGTCGCCAGCGGCAGGAGCCGGGCGCCTTGCACGCCGCTGACCTGTTCGGACAGCTCATCGACCCGGTGGGCCAGTCTGGGCCGCGCGTCGAGGGCCTCATTCGCCAGATCCAGGTCATCGCCCATGAGTGAGGAGAAGGCCTTCTCCAGGAGGTCCAGCGCCAGCCCAACCGCCTCCTCCACTTTCTTGAGGAAGTCGCTCCCAAGGGAGCGGTCTCCCAGCTGGAGAACGGCCGTCGCGATCTTCTCCGCGTGATCCCCGATGCGCTCGAGGAGCTTGGCTACGGTACTGAAGTGGTGCAGCTTGGCCCGCAGCCCGTAGGCGGCCAGATAGCTGGGGTCGGCCACCGCCAGGTGGTTCTGCTTTGCCACCATCCAGTACAGTCGATCGACGTCCTGGTCCCTCGGGGGGACGTCCTTCGCCCGCTCGGCATCGCCCGTACGCAGCGCGGCGATGGAGTCCTCCGCCATGGATCGAACGGTCATGTACATCCTCCTGAGACACTTGTCTGCCGAAAGCTCCATCGGGTTGGCGAGATCCTGGATGAGGACCCGCTCCCCCGTTTCCTCAACGACCTCTGCTCCGATGACCAGGCGGGTAAACTCCCGCGCGGCCTGCCGGGCCGTGGTGACCATGTCGGCCCCGAATCGCAGTTCGATGAACGGGTATCCGGTGATGTAGGCTCCAATCAACTTGCGGAGCACGTGTTCCCGCCGCTCGGTCCCTTCGAGGCGCAACATCTTCGTGCGCGGTTCGGATATCTCCCCCCCAGAGGTCCGGAGAACAAGGCTGTCGCCAACTTGCTCGAAGAAGACGGTCTCCCCCGGCTTCAGCTTCATCTCCCGGGCCCAAGGTTTGGGCAGCGAGATCGTGTACGTCGCGCCGCCGGTCATCTGTACCTTTCGTGCTTCCATCGTCCACCTCCGAAGTCGCCGATGGGTGGCGACTCGGTGCGTTCAACGCCCACGACTATATAGGCCTACCCATGTGACAGTTTGACACAGTAATCTCCCAACAATGTCCGTATAAAGGGGGGCTCAACTGGACCTCCGAATCGAAATGGGATTTAAGGAATGGATTCTCCCGAAAGAAGCCCAGTTCTACGACTTGCTGAGTTCGATCAGTGCCGTCCTCGTACGGGGCGCCGAGGCGCTCCACGACCTCGTCGGCGACTTCCGGGACGTGGGAACGCGCCGGCGGGAGATCAAGGACCTCGAGCACGAGGGGGACGAGGCGGTCCACGATACCTTTGAGGCCCTCAACAAGACCTTCGTCACCCCGTTCGATCGGGAGGACATCTCCGCCCTGGCCTCGAGCATGGACAACGT
>JBHIBW010000162.1:0-3040 GCA_046759265.1 Thermoplasmata archaeon | reverse complement strand
CATCGACATCTCCACCGTGCAGATCCTGGCGGCCGCCGACGCGAACGACAACATCCCGTCGGACACGGCCTTCGCCGGGTTGGGCGAGGCGAACTTGGTGTACATCCTCGGAACCGCCTCCTGGTTCTTCCCGCACGCGGTCGACGCGAACGAGAACACGACCTCGGTGCAGTTCAGCGTCTCGATTCCGGGCGGCCAGGCCTTCGGGACCTACGTTGCCCAGATGGTTATCAAAATCCAGCAGAAGCCGGCGAGCTAGGCGGCAGTGCGGCTACCCCGCTTGCAGCTTCTCCAGCACCCGTTCGTAGAGCTCGGCCTCCTTCCCCGGCTTCAAGGCAATGAGCCGCCGGAGGATCAGCTCCGGGGTGGACCGTGCTATCCTGTCCCGCCGGGGCGTCCGATCCACGATCAGGTTGTGCGCCTCGTCGAGCCCGCGGGCCTCGATGCCGTCTACCCGCACGTCGACACGCCGAAGGACAGACCGAGCGGTGTGGGTGACGACGATCGCAGAGCTTCCGCTCGCCAGGGCCATCTCCAGGAAGGTGGCGATCAGGGCGCCTGCCGCGTCGGGTTCCGTCAGGGACTCCAGTTCGTCGGCCAGGATGAGCTTGGGACGCGGATCCATGGCCAAGGGCATGAAGGTCGTCAGGAACCCTTCCAGCGCGCCCGCGGAGAGGGTCCGCTGACGGGAGAAGAAGTAGCAACCTTCCAGAGGCGCGAGCACCGCCTCCCGGGCGCTCACCGGCAGGCCCATGGCCGCCATGATGTAGACCTGCGCGAGGGTCTCCAGAAGGGTGGTCTTGCCCCCGCTGTTGGCCCCGGTGAGCAACGCGACACGACCTTCCTCGCCCAGCGCGTAGTCGATTCGCTGGGCCCCGTCGCCATCCACGAGGCTTAGATGAAGGGCTCCACGGAGGCGAAGGGCGTCGCTCCAGGTCGGCCGCTGGAGGTCGTAGTCGAGGGCGAATCCGCCCAGGGCGAGGTCAAAGTCGAGTTCCAGGGCCGCTCGGTGGCTTCGGTGGACGTCGTCCTCGGCCGCCAGGAGGAGTCGGGCGGCCTGCTGAAGCGACTCGAAGGCCTCTCGGGTGGCCCGACGTCGTGCATCTCTTAGGGCCCGCGCCACCTCCTCCTCCGGCAGGCGTAGCGGATATGAGGGGTCGAGCTTGATCCGGAGCCCCGTCTGCCGCAAGATGTCCGACTCCCCCTCCTCCATAACCTCGTGGAAGACTTCGAGAACCCGGGGAGGCAGCCCCTTCGCCAGCAGTTCCAGCACTTCCTCGCCCTCCAAGGAGAGGCCCGAGAGGCGCTCCCTAAGCCGGTCGTTCAGGTCAACCGTGATGGCCCTGAGCGCTTCCTCCGGGGGTCCCGATGCGGGGGACTGGATGTTCTCCAGGAGATGGAGCACCCGCCCGACGCTGGGCAAGTCGCCCAAGTACGGCTCCAGCTTCCGGACGATCCGAAGGAACTCCTCGTTTCCCCGAAAGAAGTCGACGATGGATTCCGGAAAGACCTGCCACGGTTCGGGACGCCCCAGGATGACGTGGAGCTGGTCAAGGGCCGGCACATCCGCGGAGCCCGAAGGGGCCACGTACAGGATGAGGTCGTACTCCTCGGGCCGATGGAGGTCTCCGGGCAGGAGGATCTCGCAATACCGCTGATAGGACTTCCACTCCTCCAGGAGGCGCGGATCCTCCACCACCACGGCCTTCCCCGAGTCGAAAACGGGGCGAGGCTTGTGGAGGTCGGGAAGGCTTCGAAGAAGACTGGCCACCTTGGAACGCGGTACCTGACGCATGCGCTTCTTCGCCGTCAGCGCCCGATCCAAGAGGGCCTCCCGGGCATCGGAGTCGGAAAGAGGGCGCAGGAGGCGCACCTTGTTTCGAGCGTAGGAGGTGTTCGCGTACTTCTGCAGCCGCCGAACGATGTCCTCATGGAGGCTGGCAGCTGCCTCGGTTCGCAGAAAGCGGAAAGCGGTCCGGCCCTGGAGCTCGGAGATAAGATCTACGGCCCTCCGTTCCGAGATGCCTCGAATTGCAGCGAACCGATCGAGTTCCAAATTGTCCGCGGCCTTCAAGACGTTCTCCGGGGAACCGAAGGCCTCCAGCAGCTTCTCGCGGGTCCGCGGTCCCATCTCGGCCAGGGCGTTCAAGAAACCGACCTCCGAGGCACGAGTCGGGCTGTACCTTAAGAGACAGGGGGAGGAGGTGGGCGAAAGTACCGAGGTACAACAGACTACGGGAGAACGATGCTGCGAAGGAGCGACGGATCGCCCCTCTCCAGGAGACCGAACCCGTCCTCGATCTTGGAGAGCGGGAGGCGGTGACTGACCATCTCCTGGACCTTCAACCGGCCTCTCGCCGCCAGGTCGATAATCTTCGGGAAGTCTTGGAGGCCACAGCCCAACGAGCCCAGGACCTCCATCTCCCGAAACATGATCTTCGCGGCACTCAGGGCCACCTCTTTGTCGGTGTACCCGACCACAACGAGGCGCCCACCCCATCTGAGGGTCTGAAAGGCCTGCTGAATCGTCGTAGGGTTTCCGATGACCTCGTGGGCGACGTCCACCCCCCCGCCACTCAACCGTCGGACCTCCTTGACGGGGTCCTCCACCTCGCTTGAGTTCACCGTCTCCCACGCCCCGAACGTCTTCGCCAGACGGAGCTTCTCGTCGACGAGGTCAACCGCGATGGTTCGTGCGCCGGCTATGTCGGAAAACTGGACGGCCGCCAGACCCACGCCGCCACACCCGAAGATGGCCACGGTCTGTCCCGGCCGGACCCGGGCCCGGTTGACCACCGCGTGGTAGGGCGTGGAGAAGGCGTCGCTCAAGATCGAGCCTTCCTCCAAGGGGACCTCCTCCGGAAGGGGAAAGGCGGCCGAAGCGGGGACGGTCACGTACTCCGCAAACCCCCCGTCGCGATGGTTCCCCAACATGACCATCCGTCGGCACAGGGTCCCACGACCCGCCTGACAGTACTCGCAGTGTCCGCACGGGATCACCGGCGGGAGGAGAACCCGCTGGCCGTGGAGAGGATCGTCC
>JBHIBW010000161.1:0-3054 GCA_046759265.1 Thermoplasmata archaeon | reverse complement strand
GTCTCCACCTGCATCCGAGGGGACTCGAAGGCGCTCATCTTCTCCTCGAACTCCATGTGCATGTAGGGGATGCCGGCCTTCTCCAGGAACTCCTTGTAGAGCACGTAGTCGTACAGCGCCGGCTCGCAGAACTTCGCCGTGACGAAGAGCACGCCCTCGGCTCCCGCCTGCTTCACCCACTCCACCAGGGCCTCGCCCCGACGGCCCCCGGGGTAGCGCACGGAGGAAACGTGGGAGCGATCCACGTAGCTCTGGGCGAGGGACTGAAGGGGATCCCCGTCACCTGAGATGGGTGCGGTGTACCAGCGATACGCCCGCAGGAGTTCGTCGTCCACCACGTAGCACCCGGCCTCTTCGATGACCCGAAGGAGCTCCAGGGGAGGCTGCTCGCAGAAGGGTCCCATCGCCAGGACCCGGATGTTGTCCCGAGCCTTGGCCGGCCGGTCATGGATGTCGGGCAAAGCCCCCTCGAGATACGCAATGTGTTCTTCGACCGGCATCTGCCCGGCGGCCCGTGCAAGGAGGTAGGCCTCGTCGATGGGCAGGAGTTCGGGACGCTTCCGTCGGAGCTCGTAGGCTTCGCCAAGGAGGGCCCGCTGTCGGTTGAAGAGGTCGATGCTCTCCAGCAAGTCCGCTTCCCTGAGCGGCCCTCCCGTGAGTTTCTCAAGGTGCCCTGCCAGGCGCTCCAATTCCTTTCGCAGGTACGGGACAGTCGCCTCCGAGGAGGCGTTCTGGGGGAGGTGCAGATACTCCACGAGCATCTCCGGGAAGTTTCTCGTGAAGACCCCCGACAGGTTTCGGGCGACGTCGCAGATATCCGAGAAGACCATGCCATCGAGGGGCGCAAGCCGCCCCGTCAGACCCAGTTCTAGGGTGCTCGCCGCCACCGAGCAGACGAAGGATTGGACCCGGGAATCGGCGTAGTCGACGTCCACAAGGCCCCAGGCCCCCATGATGCCCACGGGGAGGGCCCCCGCCGCGTGGATGATTTCCTGCGGCGCATACACGGGGTAGTGGCCCACGGCACGCCCGCCGGTCTCCTCCTTCCAGGCGGTGACGTGGGAGAAGGAGAGATCTTCCGCCCGTTTCTGGACGTCTACGGGAACCGATTCTTCGTGCACGTGGGGCCTCCAGGTCTCCAGAGGCGTCATCGGTTGACCCACCGAGGCGTCCTATGCCATCGCCTGATTTATCCGCCGTCCCGAACATGTTCGGGCCTCCTTTGATGCGCGTCCACCCCCTCTTCCCGATGGCTTAATGGAACCGGCCGGGATGCGAACCCATGGTTGACGATCCCATCGGGGCGAGGCCGCCCTCGGACTTCGACTTCCGCGAGATCCTTTACGACAAAGCTGACTGGGTGGCCCGCATCACCATCAACCGGCCGGAGGTCTACAACGCCTACAGCACCCGCACCTTGCGGGAGATGCACGACGCCTTCCGGGACGCGGCGTACGACGACGACGTTGCCGTCCTGGTGCTTACCGGAGCGGGAGAGAAGGCCTTCTGCACCGGGGGGGACGTGAAGGAGTATGCGGACGCGTACGTGAAACGCCCTCACGACTATTGGAAGTACATGACAGAGTTCCAGGCCGCCGTGGACATGCTCCGGAACGCGGGCAAACCCACCATCGCCCGGCTGAACGGCATCGTCGCGGGCGGAGGCAACGAGTTCCAGATGGCCTGCGACCTGGCCGTCGCCGCGGAGCACGTAGAGATCATGCAGGTGGGGACCCGTGTCGGCAGCGTGGCTGCAGGCGGGGCGACCCAATGGCTCCCCCTCCTGGTGGGCGACCGCCGCGCCCGGGAGATCCTCTACCTAAGCGAGCCCATTCCTGCCGCCCAGGCGCTCGAGTGGGGTCTCGTGAATCGTGTGGTGCCATACGCGGAGCTGGACGCCGCGGTCAATGAGGTGGCACAGAAACTCATCGACAAGTTCCCCGAATCCCTCCGCTACACGAAGCAGCAGGTCAACTTCTGGAAGGACCTGGCCTGGTACTCCACGATCGGTCACGCCCGGGACTGGCTCTCCATTCACTTCGCGACCGCTGAGCCCCGAGAGGGGATGCAGGCCTTTGTGGAGAAGCGGGACGCCCGGTATCGGAAGCTGCGGGAGGAGGCCGCCGCGGGGGGCGCTCCCTCGTACACGTGGGGGGCACCCGTCCGAACGTGCGGGGCGTGCGGCGCCCAGGGGTTGCCTGCCTCCTTCGACCATTGCGGCGTTTGCGGTGCCGCGTTGGAATAGCTCCTTCCGGGGGCCCCAGCCTCCCCTCAGAACTCGATGACCTCGACCGGCGCCCCCTTCTTCAACGCCTGTCCCGGGAGGATCACCACATACCCATCCCCCTGTGAGATGCTGGTAATGCTCCCGGACCCACGGAACGCCTGGTACGCCTTCCCCCCCTCTCGACGCACGGTGATCAGCTGGGTCTTATCCCCCTTAACGGGCAGGTCCTCCCCTAGGATCGACGACCGGCTCCGTGCCTCTGGCAGGTGTCCCATCTTCCGGAGGACGGGCAGGAGGAAGTGATAGGCGGCCATCAGGGCGGAAGCCGGAAATCCCGGCATCCCGAATACCAAACCAGTCCCCACCTTGGCGAGGAGGACCGGCTTCCCCGGTTTCATCGCCACGCCGTGAAGAAGCACCTCCCCGCGTTCCGCAGCGGCGTCTCGGAGGAAGTCCCGTTCGCCGACGGACGTGCTGCCGGACAGCACCGTCAGGTCGTAGTCCACGGCCTTCGCTACCGCGCCCAGGATCGACTCGTACGCGTCGGGGATGGGGTCGAACATCTCGACGGAGCCTCCGTGCGCCTGGATCAGCCCCGTGAGGGTGTACGAGTTGACGTCGTAAATCTCGCCGGGTCGCAAGGGTCCCCCCCGCTTGATCTCGCGACCCGTTGCATACACGGCGACGCGAGGTCGCTCATACACGGGAACTTCCACGATGCCCAGCGAGGCGATGCTCCCCACATGCCCGGGCTGGAGGAGCGTCTCCCGGGACAGAATCGAATCTCCCTTTGCGATGTCCTGGCCTACAGGCTGAACGTTTCGGCC
>JBHIBW010000160.1:0-3118 GCA_046759265.1 Thermoplasmata archaeon | reverse complement strand
CACTCCCCCCAGGTACCCGTAATTAGGCCGCGATACAAAAGTGCTTCGATACTCAAAAGAGAACTTAGACAGCCGGAGTGTCATTATGAGTCTGGAATGTTCAGTTCAAGAGGTTGCGGGATGCATACCTTTTCTTTGAGTCCTGGCAACGGCTCCCTCTACTTGTAACGATTGATTCGATGCGATAAGGACCTAAGAGCCATGAAGCCCTAGAGCATCGCTTAGGCAGCTTCCGGGCGAGGCCCTACAAGGCTAATGCTACATCGGTACAACAAGAACTCTCTCGGGAGCGTCTGGAGAAATGGGCTTTATCCTCTAAGGCTCCCCTCTCGACGTGTGGAGCCTGTTAAGGTGCGCCCCTCACCGATCCAAGGTCTAGGCGTGTTTGCCGCGGCCGACATTCCTGAGGGCCGCCGAATCCTGAAGATAGACGACTCCAGGGTCGTCACGGACGAGAGCCCCCTCCGCGAGGAGGAGGGGGAGTACGAACGGCACTGCGACTACCTCGCGGAAGGCAAGGTGGTTCTCATGCAGAAGCCGGAGCGATACATCAACCACAGCTGTTCGCCCAACGTCTACGTCGAGACGGTAGGCGAGACACGTTACGTCGTCGCGCAACGCGACGTCCGACAGGATGACGAGATCACCTACGATTACTGCATCGACGCGTCCGGAGCCGACGTCTGGGAGTGCAACTGCGGCAGCCCAGAGTGCCGGGAGATCAACCATGATTTCTTCGACCTCCCCATGCCGAAGCAGCTGGAGTACCTCGAGTACCTATCTCCGTGGTTCCAAAGAGAGCACCGGGACCGGGTGGAGAAGCTGAAACGGAAGACAGTCCGTTGGAATCGCGACTAGTAGCTCCACGGGGCCATTGCTACCGCACGAGAAACCCTACCCGCCGCCAAAGAAGTTGCGAAGGATGGGGTGCATCTCCATCATCTGCTCTCGCCCGATGGCTTCGTAGAACTGGATCAAGATGCCTACGGCTAGCAGGAGCCCCGTCCCGCTCGCATTCCCCACGGTCCCGAAGAGGTCGCCCGTCACCGCCAACATGCCGACGATGGCGCCTCCGATGATGGTGACGACGGGTATGTACCGGGCCAGGATCCGCTGCAAAACGCGGGGATCGCGTCGGAACCCCGGGATCTGCATCCCCCCCGACTCGATCTGGCGGGCCACCCCCTCGGGCCCCATGCCCGTGGTCTCGATCCAGAACATCGCGAAGACGATGGATCCGATGATGAAGATCGTCACATACACGATCACGTGGATGGTAATCTGGAGGGAGGATTTGTCGAAGGCCAAGAAGACCGCGCCGTAGCGGGCCGGGTCAATTATGGGGAGGAGCCAGTCTTGGAGCCCGGCTATCGTGGAGGTGTAGAAGGCGATGCCCCCAATGGGCGTGGTCGCCTGGATGGCCCCCGATTGCACGAGGGGATGATTGGGGTCCGGATAGGCCCCGATCCAATACTGGCCTCCGATTAACGGCCATTCGGGGTGTTGCCAGAAGAGCAGAGAGAACATGCTGATGTTGGCCAGGATGGCCGCCACGAAGATGACGGGCAAGACCGAGGCGTAGATGAGCTTGATCGGATACCGTCCCCGCGCCCCGCGGGCCCCGCCGTGGGCCAGGGGCAACTCCATCCGTGTGGATTCGAAGAAGGCGACGAGAAGGAAGATGACCACCGTCGCGACCAGGGCGATCAGCGGATTCGGCTCTTGGAGGAGGATGACCTCGTAGCCGCCGCCTAGGATCTCCTGCGCGCTCATCGTGTTCAGGAAGTACACCGTCTTCGGGAGCGTGCCGGCGGGGATCGCGCCTCCCGCCTGCGAGGGCATCCAGTTGAAGGTCCCCGTAAAGATGGCCTGGGAGACCCCGGCCGCGATGAAGAGCGAGATGCCGCTTCCGATCCCCCACTTCGAGACCACCTCGTCCATCAGGAAGATGATGTAGCTGCCGACGAAGAGCTGGACGACGATGAGCGTGTTCGCCAGGAAGAGGCCGTTCCCGGCGACGAAGGCGTCGAGGGCCGAGACGAAGGCGGCCGAGGGACGCAGGAAGCCGAAGACCTGGGGGACGGACTCGACCACGATCATGACGAGGACGAGGAACTTCTGCGTCCCCTGGTAGACGGCCTTGTCCTCCTCGTTCCGGAGGTCGAGGCGGATGATCTTCGCGCCCACGAAGAGCTGCAGGATGATGGACGCAGTGACGATGGGGCCGATGCCTAAGTGGACGAGGGAGCCCTGCGCCCCCGCCAGGATGGCACGGAGGCTCGCAAAGAAGTCCAGGACCTGGGTCTGATCGAGACCGTAGATGAAGGTGTTGGTGAGGACGAAGTAGATGACCAGGATGAGCAGGACCCAGAGCATCTTCGTCCGAAAGTGGACGTGGCCCTCGGGTCGCGTCACGGCCGGAAGGCGGTCCGTGATGGGCTTCAGTTTGTAGAGGTAGCTCTTTCCCGCCGACCTGCCGAACACGGCCTATTCCTCTTCCTCTTGGGGGACGACCTGGCCCCCCGCCGCCTCCACCTTCGCCACGGCTTTGGGCGTCGCGGCGGGAACCACCACCGTGAGAGGCGTGCGCAGGCTGCCCCCACCCAGCAGCTTGGCGTAGCCGGCAGCCTGCAGGTCGACGCGATAGCCCTTCCCATCCTTCTGGGCCACGCCCCGTTCGACGAACCCATCCAAGGCGCTTTCGAGGGCCTCCAGGTTGATCGCCCTTCTGGCGCCGGGGGAAGCCGCGTGCCTCTTAAAGCCATATTGCCCAAAGTGCTCCGGATCGTGCTTCACGACCCACTTCCACTTGTGCTTCATCAGGCCGGCCTGCCCGTGCCCGCCTCGCTTGCCCTTGCCGCGCCCGGCCTTCTGCCCCCGTCCATGGGTCCGCTGCCCCCGTTTCTTGCGCGTACGTCCCGTCGTTTCACCCCATCATGCGCCGCAGGAGTTCGTTGATCGCGGAACCCCGATCTCCCAAGGCCCCGCCCTCGCGGAAGGACCGCTTCGCGCCTCCGTACCCTCTCCGAGGTGGGTGCAGGCGAAAGACCGGCTTCACGTCGCCCATCCGCTGCAGGTCCGCCTTCCCCTCCAAGACGGCGTTCGCAAGGGCGGCCAG
>JBHIBW010000159.1:0-3125 GCA_046759265.1 Thermoplasmata archaeon | reverse complement strand
CATACCGGTCGTAAACGGCCCGCGCGACCTCCGGGGAGGTGACCCCTCGGATGATCGCACGGCCGTCGGGAAAGATGGAGAGGCCGTACGGCGGAACTTCGAGGGAAAGGAGATAGGGGGTCCGACGGACGGGGGCGAGGGGGGCGAGCCGCGCAGCGAGATGCGCGAGGTCAATCTTCTCCTCCCGTCCCGGGTCGACGGAGACGAGGTCTCCTCCGCAGAGTTGGACGACCGTCGGCCCTTCTCGTGCGATGAGGAATTCCCGCGTTCCCCGCTGGCAGGCAGGGCAGCCAGGCCGAGGAGAGACCTCCAGGCGCTCCGCGTCCGGCTCTCCGTCCCGAAGCAGATAAAGCCCCCGAATAATCGTTCCCCTGTCCAGGAATCGCAGGGCCAAGGATGCGAGAAGTTCCCCGACACGAGGAGCGACCCTCGCCCCATCGGTCGCACAGGGTTCGACCCGATCGAGGTCGGTGGGAGGCGGCAGGAGACACCGAAAGCAAGGAGTCCACGGAGGACGGAGAGGGCTCACCATCCCGACGGCGCCCATGGCCGCCCCATATAGGAAGGGGATCCCGCGCCGGATACACGCCTCGTTGAGGACGTATCGTGTCGCCAGGTTGTCCGTTCCGTCCAAGACGATGCCGGAGTTCTTCACGAGCTGTGTGGCGTTTCCCGCATGGAGATCCTTCACCCGTGCCTCGACACGAATCGTGGGGTTTAGGGCCTGAAGTCGCGTGTGCGCCGCGCTCGCCTTCGGGTCCCCGATGTCTGCTTCTTCATACAACGAGGGGCGCTCCGGGTTCCGGCCTTCGACGACGTCGCGGTCGACGAGGGTCATCTGGCCGATGCCCCGCACCGCCAACCTCTCCGCAGCGATGGCTCCCACCGCACCCAGCCCGATGATCGTTACACGGGCCCCCCGAAGCCTGTGGGGCGGCAGCCTGGCCGCCCGTAGCGGATGGGCGCCTCCATGCTCCGGCGCAGGCTCGATCCGCCCTGCTCCGGATCCGCGCCGTCGAACCACCGGGTGTGCTCCTGGACCCCGCTATCGTCCCGCCCGCCGAAGGGCCGGCCCACATATAGGCTCCCTCGCGGGATGAAACGGTTCCCTTTATTGGTTCCGCACGGCATGGTGCCATCTATGAGCGGCCAGGAGCCCGTTCCCTTGGCACAGATCCAGGCCGCGCAGGAGCGAATCGCCGACACCGCCGTCCGGACGCCGCTGATTCGCCTAAATCTGGAGGACCCGCCCGCTGAGATCCACCTCAAACTGGAGAATCTCCAGCCCGTCGGCTCCTTCAAGATGCGGGGGGCGGGGAACGCCGTCCTCAAGGTAGCGGAAGAGGGGCTAGCGACACGTGTCTGGACCGTGAGCGCAGGGAACATGGCCCAGGGACTCGCGTGGTACGCCCGCCACGTGGGCTTGCCGTGCAGCGTCCTCGTTCCCGAGGACGCCCCGGCCACCAAACTCACCGCGCTGGAGCGGATGGGGGCCGACATCATCCCCACCTCGGTGGAGGAGACGTTCCGGGTCGCGGAGTCGGGCCGGCATTCCGGCATCCAGGGTCACTTCGTCCACCCCTTCGCGGACTTCGATGTGATGGCGGGGAACGGAACCATCGGCCTCGAGATCCTGGAGGACCTTCCCCAGGCGGACTCCGTGGTGATACCATACGGTGGGGGAGGGCTCGCTAGTGGAATAGCCTCCGCCCTCCTGGCCCTGGATCCGGAGGTCAAGGCGTTTGCCTCAGAAGTGGAGACCGCCGCTCCCTTGGCCGCATCCCTGGCCGCGGGCTCCCCCCAAGAGGTCGTCCGGGCCCCCAGTTTCATCGACGGGATCGGACACCCCCTCATGTATCCGGACATGTGGCCCCTCGCGCGCCGGTTGCTTTCGGCTTCGTTCGTGGTCCCCGTGCAAGAGGTCGTGGAGGCCATTCGTCTTCTCCTGGAGCGACACCGAATCGTCGTGGAGGGGGCGGGGGCCACCTCTGTGGCTGCGGCGCTGACGGGAGGGGTCGAAGGTGAGCGAGTCGTCTGTGTGGTCTCGGGGGGTAACCTGGACTCCAAGATTCTTCAGACCATCCTCCGAGGGAAAATCCCGTAGGGGCACCTCTCAGAAGACAGAGGGAGGCAGTTGTATATCGCGCCCTATAGGCGCGTCCAAGGACGACGCGGAATCAATTGTACATCGAAAGGTCGTCTCGGGTGGGGAACTCCTCCGGCCCCTCCTCGTCCCCCATGTCCTCAAACACGACGCCGAACAGGGCGCCGACCATCTCCCGAAGCTGGGCGATCTCTTCCCGTAGCCGCTTGACCTCTGCCAAAAGCTCGTCCCTGCTCTCCTCCATGGGGCAATCCCCTGCGATTTCGGCCTATGTGGGTTCCCGCTTTAACCCTTTCTCCAGCCCACAACGGTGTCGTATACGGTGGAGACCTTCCGGGGCTCGGTCCGTTCGCAGTGCTCGCAGTAGAGCTGACGCCCCTGTTTCACCATCGGCCAACGGTCTCGGGTGCAGAGGCCCCGGACCACGCCCAAGGGCGGCTCGTTGGTGGTGAGCTGGACCGAGGGCTTGACCTGGACCACCCGGGCTCGGACCAGATCGCCGATGCGCATCTCCCGCTTCACATCCTCCGTGTATTGGTCGGAGATCTTGGAGATGTGGATGGTGCCCTCCGTCTGCCCGGTCACGGCCCGCTCGTTCCCTTCCACGGCCTCGACCTCGACGATGACCATGCTCGGGCGGCTGTCCTTCACCGTCGCGAGTACGATGTCCCCGACCTTGAGCTCCAGCGGCGGGTTGAAGCCCCGCACCCGGGCGACGCGTTCCTGGGGGTCGAGGTTCAGCTCCCCCATCTGGGACGCGTAGATGTCTCCGTCCAGCTCGTACGTGCCCTCGCCCGAGATGTACTCTTCAACCACCGCCACACGCTGACCTGGAAACACGACTTTGGCTTTCATGCGTCCCCCCTCAGTATCCGATAATGGGCGACCTCGACCTCACCTACATCCTTTCGATGGTAGGGTTGGAGATGGGGCAGCGGGAACTTATACGTTCTCCGGTCTCGCACGGTGGCTCCGAGGCGGTTCACCTCCGTCTCCACGTACGCACCGGTCGTGGCGTTAT
>JBHIBW010000158.1:0-3293 GCA_046759265.1 Thermoplasmata archaeon | reverse complement strand
TGAAGCTCCGGGTGGCGCAGTGGCGGAAGCGCTGCTTGAAGAGCTCCGTGTTCCGCAGGGCCCGCCGCAACAGGTCCTCCAACCCGTCGCTCTGCACCAGGCCGGGAATCTCCTCCAAGTTGGCCCGCTTCGGGATCGTGACCATGAAGTTGTCGTCCGTGACGGAGATGCGTGCGTTGCACCCCAGCGCGTTGGAGATCGCGAAGGCGTATGCCCGGGCCAGGGCGTCGTTGGTCCGGCGGCCGAAGCAGTAGTGGAAGACGATGTTCCGGTTCCCCTGGGTGTCAATGAAGCCCTCCAGGAGCACGGCGTCGTCCGTGGGCAGGTGGGGGACCATGGCGCGCTGCTCCAGCAGGTAGTTCACGAGGCTCCGCGCCGATCCGCGGTCCACCCGGCACGCCTCCACGAGCCAGGCCATGGCGGCCGCCTCCCCTTCCGCGTCGACGCGGCGGAGGACCTCGCTGCGGAGGCGGCCCACCTGCAGGGAGAGATCGAAGCTTCGCGGAAGCATCTCCCCCGTCCAGGAGGGTACCGTGGGCCGGCGCCCGGAGGCGTCCTTGACGTAGACCTTCATGCCCCGGACCCGCTCGAATCGATAGGTCCGCCCGCCGAGGACGAAGACGTCGCCCCGGTCCAGGCGCTCCACGAAGTTCTCGGAGAGGGTGCCGATGGTGATCCCGCGATGGGTGATGACCCGGTAGTTCCCCTCCTCGGGAATCGTCCCCACGTTGGTGAAGTAGATCATCCGGCTCCCCCGCTTCCGCCCGAACCGGCCCTCCTCCTCGTCGAGCCAGATCTTGGCGTAGACCGAGACGTCCGGGTTGCGGCTGGAGAGGTAGCGGAGCACGGAGAGGAAGGCGTCGCGGGGGAGGTGGCGGTAGCAGTACGACCGCCGGATGAGGGCGTACGCATCCTCGATCTCCCAGCGCTGCTCCAGGCTCATCCCGACGATGGTCTGGGCGAGGACGTCGAGGGAGTTGGTGGGGATGTCCACCCGATCGATGCTGTTCTCGTAGGCCCCCTTGACGAGGGCGGCGCACTCCAGGAGGTCGTCGTTCTCGAAGACGATGAGGCGGCCGACGCTGATGTTGCCGTAGGCGTGGCCCGCTCGCCCCACCCGCTGCAGCCCCTTGGCGATGGACTTGGGGGAGCCCACCTGGGCGACGAGGTCGATGTACCCGATGTCGATGCCCAACTCCAACGAGGTGGAGGAGACGACGGCGTTGAGCTTGCCCGCCTTGAGGCGTTCCTCCACGTCCAGGCGGACGTACTTGCTCAGGCTGCCGTGGTGGGCCTCCAGGTCCTCCACCCCCCGGTCCTTGAGCTTGACGGAGACCCGCTCCGTCCCGCTGCGGGTGTTGGTGAAGATGAGGGTCGTGCGGTGGTCGTCGATCATCCCCTTCAGCTGGTCGTACATCCGGGCGTTGACGACCTCGAACGGGAGGGCCGTCATGTCCCGCACCGGGCAGAGGACCTGCATGTCCAGGCGCTTCTGGCCCTCCACCTCGACGACGTTCATGGGGCGGAGGAGCCCGTCCTCGTATCCTGCCAGGAACCTGGCGACCTCCTCCATGGGGGCGATAGTCGCAGAGAGGCCAATCCGGGTGAAGGGAGCGTTGACCTGCTCCCCGAGCCGCTCGAGGCTGAGGGAGAGGTGGACGCCCCGCTTGTTGGAGCAGACCTCGTGAATCTCATCCAGGATGACCCACCGGACGTCCTGGAACTTCCGGCGGAAGACCGGGGTCGAGAGGATGATGGCCAGGGACTCGGGTGTCGTGATGAAGATGTGAGGGGGCCGGCGCGCCTGCTTCTGCCGTTCGCTGGAGGAGGTATCTCCGGATCGGACGGCGACCCGAAGTTTGGGCAGCTCCAGGCCCTCCGCGTCCGCCAGGGCCTCCATCTCCGCCAGCGGCTCGCGCAGGTTCCGGTTGATGTCGTTGGCGAGGGCCTTCAGAGGGGACACGTACAGGCAGTAGATCTTGTCCTCCAGCTCCCCCCGCTTCTGGAGGGCATAGAGCTCGTTGATGATGGAGAGGAAAGCGGTGAGCGTTTTCCCGGAGCCCGTCGGCGAGGAGACGATGACGTTCTCCCCGGCGTGAATGAGCGGAACCGCGAAGGCCTGGGGTTCCGTCAGGGTCTCGAACTTGGCGTCGAACCAGCGCCGAACGAGATCCTCCATTAAGTCGAGCATCTCCGCCTTGGAGCTCTGTTCGGTTACCGTCCTAAGCATGCCCGTACCGGTCAAATCATGAAGAATCGGTCTCGGACGTAAAAGGCTTTCCGGGTGGTTCCGAGATTTACGCCGCCTCAACCGCAACGGCCACAGCGTTTCCGCCGCCGAGGCACAGTGTGGCGAGACCACGCCGGGCGTCACGACCCTTCATGGCGTACAGGAGGGTCGTCAGAATGCGAGCCCCCGTGCATCCTAGGGGATGGCCGAGGGCCACCGCTCCCCCGTTCACGTTGAGCTTGTCCATGGGAATCTCGAGTTGACGGGCGACGGCGAGGGACGCGGAGGCGTACGCCTCGTTGTGCTCGAACAGGTCGAAATCGTGGATGGTCAGGTCGAGCCTCCGGAGCAGCCTGTTGACCGTGGGGATCGGAGCCTCCATGACGAACTTCGGGGAGACGCCTCCCGTGGTGTACCCGAGAATACGGCCTAGGGGCGTGGCACCCATCTCGTCGGCCCGTTCCTGCGAGGAGACCACGACCGCGGCGCCCCCGTCGCTCAGCTGGGAGGCGTTCCCCGCGGTGACCGTGCCGCCCTCTTGAAAGACAGCGGGCAACCGGGCGAGCTTCTCCAAGGAGGTGTCGGGTCGGACCCCCTCGTCGACCTCGAAGAGGACCTCCCCCTCCGGCCCCTCGAGCGGGACCGCGATGGTCTCCGCCTCGAAGCGGCCCTCCTTGATGGCCTTCAGCGCCCGCATGTGGCTCTCGTAGGCGAAGGCGTCCTGCTCCTCCCGGGTAATCCCGTACTTCTCCGCCACGACTTCGCCGGTGATGCCCATGTGGAAGTCGTTGTAGACGTCCCACAGCCCGTCCCGGACCATGGCGTCCACCAGCTCGGCGTTCCCGTGGCGGTACCCCCACCGGGCTTTGGGCAGCAGATAGGGGGCCGCGCTCATGTTCTCCATGCCCCCCGCGACGATGAGGTCCTGGTCCCCCGTCCGGATGGAGTCGGCGGCGAGGGTCACGGCCTTCAGGCCGGACGCACAGACCTTGTTAATCGTGACAGCGGCCACCTTGTCGGGGAGGCCGGCGAAGAGGGCCGCCTGCCGAGCCGGCGCCTGGCC
>JBHIBW010000157.1:0-3300 GCA_046759265.1 Thermoplasmata archaeon | reverse complement strand
AGGGGGACCACGCACCAGCCTCCAGCTCGTCCGTGGCCCGCGCGCAAACCCAATAATTGCGTGCGTCGGCGAGGAGGCTGATGTCCAACGTCGTGCGGAACGGGGCGGAGGCAACCGTCACGCCGGGGAGCGCGAAGTTGGCACAGACCGCACTCATGGAAACCCGAAACTCGACGCTCGTTACGCTGCTGTCCGGATCCGTCGCGTTCGCGCTCGCGAAGAGGCTGTCTCCGGCCCAGGAGAACGTCGTGGGGGAGGTGACCTGTGCCACCGGATCCAGGTTGTAGTCGATCGTGTTCTGGAAGGCGGTGGCAAGGAGGTCGAAGGCCGGGTTCCCACGGTCAACCCAGTTGCACTGTCCGCCATCGTAAAAGTCCCGGTACGTGCTTTGATCACACCCGGTGACGGCCCCGAATAGGACATCGGGGGCGTGCCGAATTCCGACGTCCCAGGCCCCGTCATCGACGTCGTCGGCGAGATCCCAGAGGGCCGTCGCGACCCGGAATTCGTTGTCATCCCCTCGGACGTCGGCAGGGCAGATCTGTTCGCTCTCGAGGTCAAAGACGAAGAGCGACCCGTCCCAGGGGCGGCTGTAGAAGCGATCCTGCGGGTCGACCACCGCTTGGTTCGCCCGTGGGCCAAAGAAGTCGGCAAAACCCTCCGTCCAGGAGAGGCCCCGATCCTGCCCGTCCCCGCAGGCGAAGTGAATCCCACCCGGACTGGGCCAGAACGCGTCGCCGTACATCTTGTCCTGAACGTAGTGGGCGTACTCATGGTTCACATCGTCTGGGCTCCGGTCGTCCAGTCCCGCCGCGCACAGGTGAATGGTGTCGTCGGAGAGGGTGTAGAACGTGCAGGCATCGGGCATGAGGACGCGGACCTGACCGAGGACCCCGCCCAATCCGCCGAGGTTCACCGCATAGTCCCACGCGTTGTTGATGTACTGGAAGGGTCGAGGGGCAAACCGATTCGATTCCGGAACGCGGGTGCCAAAGGAGAGCGTGTCCTCCGCCCCGAGGGAGACGGTCTCTGTGCGCCAGCTGTACGTCGTCCCATTCGTGGCCTGGGCACAGACCGCGCTGTTGCAGGCTACGAAGCGCACGTAGACATCCTGGTTCCCCTGGCCTGGGTCGTCCGCTCGGGGGAGTTCGCCGGAGGTGAAGTTGCCCGCCTCGTCGGTGAGGCCGGTCCACAAGAGGTCGTCATCTCCGGCATCCTCGTCCCACACCTCGACGGTGGCCCAACGCTGCGGGGCGGCTGTGACCGTGTCCTCCAGCCAATATGTCCACTGCCCGGTTGCGTTGAAGGTGGCGTGGGAGGTCGGTCCGACGAACTCATGGCGACCGGGTCTCTCCGGCCAGCCTAGCGCGAAGTCAGCTGCAGGGTACGGACGCAGGTTGGGCTCCCTCTCCGGATGAACGGGGGTGGAGGCCTCCATCCCTACGGCAGAACCCAGGGCAGACTCCACGGGACGCCTGTGCAGGACCACTCCAGCCCCCTCCGTCGGAACCTCCAGGAAGAGAGCCCCATGACCTCCCACTCGACCGAAGTCAAGGGACGCGCCTCCGACCCAAACCGTCAGGTGCAGGAGGCCCGCCGTGAAGGGGAGGATCGGCACCTTCACCGTTCTCTCCTCTCCGAGACGGAGTTCGCTCAACCGCGTCTCTGGGTCCGAGGCCCACAGCCCCTGGGAGACCTCGACTTCAACGGTTACGTCCGCGAGGTCACTCCACTCGCTCGAGAGCCGAATCTGGAGGTCAATGGGACGACCAAGATGGGGAGGCTGGGAGAGGGCAAGCGAGACCTCGACCGGGTCCCGCATGGTTCCCGCTCGCAGAAGCGGGGGTGGCTGCGTCTCCGGAGAGACCAAGGAGGACTGGGCAACGGTGCCCAGAGGGAAGCTCGCGTAGGTGGCGGCGAGCAGCACCCCGAGGGCCAGAAGGGCCGGCCCGCGTCGTCTCCCTTTCATCCGTTCCACACAGGGCTCGAGGCTTCTAATACGTTGAGCAGACGAAGGCCCGTATGGACGAACGCCCGCATTTATCTGCCCGGCTCGGTTAGGGTCCCGACTTGACCTTCCAACCCCTGCGCCTCGTTCCTCCCGTCCTCCTGGTTCTCCTTTTGGCGGCGATCCCCTGGGCCGGAGCGCAGCCCCTCGCGCAGGTGTTCGCCGTGGATGACACCTACACCGAGAGCCTGCCTGCCGAGGAGTCGGTCCACTTCATCTGGCTCGTCTACAACCGCGACACCTCCGACATCCTCCTTCAGGCAACCGCGTCTCCCGACGCCGGAGCAGAGTGGTCGACGATCCTTTCCCCACGCTCGCAGATTCTCGAGCCAGGCGGTTCGGTCGAGGTGAACCTGACGGTCTCGGCGGGACCGGAGGTCGTGGAAGCGACCGTGGGCATCACGGTCACCCTGACCCTCCTCCGAGCCGTGGACCCTTCCGTCAGCGAGACCGTGGTCCGTCAGGCCACCGTAAACCTGGTGGCGGCCGCACCTCCGCTTCCCACCGGGAATCTGATCCTGGGGATCTGGCCGAATCCCCTTCCCCCGCCGCTCAACTCCCGCGCGGTCACCTTCGCCATCAACATGGCCATCTGGGCCGCCATCGCCGGGGCGATCGTCCTGATCATTACCCCGATTGTCCGGACCTTTGCGAAGGGGACGAAGACCGAACTCGACGACCTCGTGCTCGGCATCATCCGGGGTCCAATTCTGCTTCTCGTCCTGGCGTTCGGATTCGTCCAGTCCGTGGCCGTCTTAGAGCCTCCGCCCGAGGTGAGCGTGATTCTCGCCCAGGCGTATGGCGTGGCCCTCGTCGCGGTCCTCGCATGGTTGAGCGCGCGCATCCTCCGAGGGGTCCTCTCCGAACTCAGCCGGAGTCTGTCCTCGCGGGTCCCGGCCATCGGCTCGCTGGTTCCGGTCTTCAATCAGCTCGGGTTGGTACTCATCGCCGTGGTTGCGGGGGGGAGCATCGCGGCCTTCTTTGGGTTCGACCTCACCGGGTTCATCGTGGGGGCGGGGGTCGTGGGGTTCGCGATCGCCTTCGCGGCCCGAGAGAGCATCTCGAATTTCTTCAACGGAATCTTCCTCATGGTGGATCGGCCCTTCAAAGAAGGCGACCTGATCGAGATCGACGGGGAGCGCTGTCGGGTCGAGAAGATTGGCATCCGGAGCACCGTCGTCTACAACCGCCCTTCGAGCAAGTTGCTGGTGATTCCAAACAACAAGATTGCGAGTGACACCATTATCAACCTGGTCGAGCCGGACCTGGCCATCCGGCAGAGCACGTCGGTG
>JBHIBW010000156.1:0-3345 GCA_046759265.1 Thermoplasmata archaeon | reverse complement strand
AACGCCTACGGCTTCCGCATCAAACGGGTGGCGGACTTCAACGAGGAATACGCCCTCACCGCCCAGGTCATCGTGCGCGGAGCCCGCTGGGACTTGGACGTCATCTCCGCCCTCAACGAGGTGACCTTCTTCATTTTCGGCAACGACGAGACCTGGTACTCCACCTTCTACGCGAACGACGGTGCATGGTCCCAGACCGTCGTGGAGCGGTTCCGACGGGACTGTTTCCTCTTCTGGTGTGGTGGTGCTCCTCCCTTCGGTGGGGGGGACTTCCTGGATGTGGCGTTCGGCGACTTGGATGAGGACAGCGACCTCGACGCCGTGTTCGGCATTGAGGCCGGACGCGTCCTGTGGTACCGAAACGCCCTCGGCGATGGGAGCACGTGGACACGCTATGAAATCGACAATCTGGCCGATCGGGTCGAGGCGGTCGCCATTGGGCACATCGATCGGGACTCCGACAACGACATCGTCATCGGAACCGACGCCGGAGAGATCTGGACCTACTCGAACGACGGTAGCTGGACCCCTAGCCTCGTGGCCAACCTGGGGCCCTCCATCAACGTGGTCAAGCTCGCCGACGTGTACCCCGCAGGGGGCGACGGCTTCAACGACATCGTCGCGGGGACGCAGGGCGGGAATGTGCACATCTATCGCAACAACGGGTTTGGCGTCTTTGGCACGCAACTGACCGCCGACTACACTCTCGAGACCGATATCCCGGTGTTTGGCAACATCACTTCAGGAAGCGTCGCGGACACCCGGGTGTCGGACAACACCTACGAGGCGATCGAGGAAGTCCTGGGGCCTGGTGAGGTTTGGGACTTCTACCTGGCCGAGAACGAAATCCTATCCGAGTTTGACGTCGTCCGATCGGGGAGTTACTTGGACACCTACGCAGACGACGGTGTCTTCGAGGTTTTGGAGGAGGAATTCTACGACGCCTTCTGGTGGTTTGAGGACGACCTGTACCTCATGAGGAACAGCACGGGGGGAGCCGCGCCGGGCCATCAGTACTACCTGGGCACTGTCCCTGCTCTGGGGCCAACGGACTTCGCCCTTCTGGTTGTCAACGGCTTCATCAGCGAGGGCGACGGATCGGAGGCGTTCGAGATTGGATACAAGGTCGGAGGGGGCGGAGTCACGGTCCTCGGGACCATGACGGAAACGACGGAAACGCAGATCATCTATGACCTGGGCGCCGCCGGATTCGGCGGGGGCGACCTCTACATCGTCTTCCAGGACACGGACATGTCGCACCTGGACTCCGCCACCGACGGCCTCGCCTCTCGCCTCTCGCTTGATCAGGTGGCCGTCGCGGTGGTGAGCCTGCAGGGCGCCACGAGTCGTCTGGAGCACCAGTGGCGGTCCTTCCCCGTCGGCGACGGCGGGAACGCATACAAGCTCTTTATTGAGGCCCATCACGACCTCAACGCCGAAAACGACGACTTCGTCCTCGAGGGTTCCCTCGCGGCAGGAGGACCATGGACCACCCTCATGACCATCACGAAGACGGTCGACGACAACGAATACCAGACCGCCAACTTGCCCACGATCATCGGGGGCCTTCCCCTCTACCTACGCGTGCGGGACTTGAATCGAGATCCCAATGCCACGGATCTCGACACGATCTATGTCGACCACATCTTCGTGCGTCGGTTCATTACCATACCTGACGAGGAAGTCATCGCCGCCGGTCCGACGGTCTATGACCTCGCCGTGGCCGACATGGACGGAGACGGAGACAACGACATCGTGGTCGGATCCGGCAACAATGTGCACGTCCTCTATGCGCCCGCCTGGGGGCGCGTTACCCTGGGGGCCACAGGGGCGGTCAATGCGGTGGATGTGGGATACCTCGACGGCGACACCACTTACGACATCGCTGCCGGGACCGGTGACAATCGAGTCTACTGGTGGGCCAACGACGGCACCTGGACCCGGACCCTCGTTCACACGAACCAGGATGACGTACGAAGCCTGCGGGTCGCCGACATGGACGGGGACTTCTGGGACGACATCGTCATCGCGACAGAGGACGGCTACATCCGTTGGTATCGTCACGATAAGGGACTCTCCTGGAACGTCATCGTGATCGACGAACTCGGCACGCGCATCTACGCCATCGACGTGGGCGACGTGGACCGCGGTGTGGTCATCGATCCGTCCCTGTAGGGCACCCGAGCTTACGCACCTATTCTGCCCGTGAGGGGAGATCCAGCACCGTGACGTCACTCCGGACGGGATACGCCACATTGTGAATCGGAATCGCCCGCCCCCGGTCGAAGTTCTGGAGGGTCGTCTGCCCGGTCTGGAGTTCCGCGAAGGGAACCCCGAGGTGGGCGTGGCCGTGAATCACGAGCTCGGGTCGATGCCGCAAGAGCACCCCTTCCATCCGCTTGGATCCCAACTGATCCCAATAGCTCTCGCCCTCTCCGACCAGGGTTCGGTAGGTGGGGGCGTAGTGGGTGAGCAGCACCCGGAACCCCTCCTCCTCCAGGAGGTCGTCGAGGACATGGAGTCGTCTCGTGTATTCGGAGGTGATCTGCGGCAGATTCGTGCGCTGCCACCAGGT
This sequence comes from Thermoplasmata archaeon, assembly GCA_046759265.1. Lineage (GTDB taxonomy): Archaea > Thermoplasmatota > Thermoplasmata > RBG-16-68-12 > JAJISG01 > JAJISK01. The sequence goes on along the minus strand of JBHIBW010000156.1, from coordinate 770 downwards.
GGGTCGATCGAGGACCCCGGTGCTCCCGACCACTCGGACGGTTCTGCCGGCAACCCGCACCTCCGTTGCCTGTTCCGTCAAGAAGGTGATCGGATAGCTCATGCGGTATTCGGCGTGGGAGTCCGCATATTCGTGATTGCCAAACACCGCGAGGATGGGCGCGTCCGACGCCTCCTGAAAGGCTTCCAGGACGCGGCCGTAGAGGTCGACGTCGTTCCGATGCGTGATGTCCCCTGCCAGGAGGATGAGGTCGGCCTCCGGCGCCTCGGCGAGGGACGCCCCTACGGAGGTCAAGTGCTCCTCGCCGTGGACGTCACCCACGGCCACGATGCGCATGCGGAATGCGTTAGCAGGCAGACCTAGAAGGGGGTTTCCCTAGCCCTCAAAAGGCCTGAGCGAAGGCCTCCCCGGTTTGCAGGTCTACGATGGGAACCATCCCGGGTTTCGGGGCGATGTTGTGCATCCGTTGGAAGGCCGTCTGTCCCTGCCAGGTCGAGGCGTTGAGCAGACGGATTCCACGGTACTCCCCAATCCCGAACCCGTGAACATGGCCGGTCGCGAAGATGGAAGGGAGGGCGTCGACGATGAGGTGATCGACCCGTTCGGGGGCCAAGGGTGTCTTTCCGCCGTACGAGGGGGCTAGGTGGCGGCGCTTGAGCATCTCCACCATGCCCGACAGCGGCCGGTCATAGGTGACGGCCGGGATGCTCGTCACCAGGTCATCCATGCTCTTCCCGTGGTAGCAGAGCACGTCGACCCCGTGGATCCGG
>JBHIBW010000155.1:0-3352 GCA_046759265.1 Thermoplasmata archaeon | reverse complement strand
CAGCCTCGGATCGGGTTGCTCACGAATCACAACCCTCGCCAGGAGAGCTGCCCAAATCTCGCCGTAACTGCCTCAGAACTCGGTCTACGGCGGGACCGTATCCGTCGGATGGTGCCGTGGGCTATATTAGGCTTTCGGGGTGGTCTGGCTGAGGGTTCTCTACGTGGCGCCTGCCAGACTGTAGACCTTCCATCCAACGACGAGGAGGAACACGGCGATGGCAATGATCGCGACGGGCGCGAAGACGAGGAAGGTGAATAGCACGACGACGATCCCCAGGATGATTGACAACCATGCCAGGCCCTCGGAGAAATCCGGGCTTCCTCGCATCGCGAATCCGAAGGCGACGAGAGCGAGTCCGGTGAGAAGGAAGCCTGAGGTATTGCCTGCGCCCAGGAGAGTGACGACCGCCCCGTACGCTGCGACGACGACGGGCCTATCCGCGGCGGCCGCGTCTGCGTACATTCCGGCAAAGGCCGCGGCGGCAACGAGGAGGCCCTGAAGCGCAACAAGGGGTAAGATGAGGGAGAGCACGCCCGATCCAAGCCCGATCCGGGCGAAGAAGCGGCTCGGTTCCCGAAGGCTCCAGTAGAGGCCGCCGAGAAAGACAAGTGCGAGGAGGAACGCGACCAAGAAGAGGTCGATGGTCACCGCGGAGGTCACCTGGTTATCGGCGAAGTTCGCGAGTTGCTCCTCCGGGCTCGCGGCGGGCGGAAACGCCGCGAAAACGATGAGACCCACCACCACGAACACTCCAGCCAGGATCCCAGCCAACCCCCCAACCCGCAGCACGTTACCGTTCATCTACCGCCAACCTCCCCCGCGCGGGGCTGGTGTAAAACCTATAAAGGCCTTGGCATGACACACTTCCGGCTTCGCGGGGACTCAAGGGAGGGACCCGTGGGCCAGAAAGTCACGGAGGAGGCGACGAACCTCCTTCCTCCGAGAGCGGATCTCCGATGAGAACGCACCCCCCGTCCAGTCGTCAACCACTCGGATAGCCTCGGCCTCGGAGAGGCCGTTTGCAAGCAGGTAGGACAGGGCGACGAGGCCCGTGCGGCCAACCCCGGCATAGCAATGCACGAGGGTCCGGCGGCCAGGACCGTCGGCCTGAAGCCTTTCATGGACAGCCAGGAGTTGCTCAAGGTCGGGGGTTTGGTGATCGGCCATCGGCACACTGAACCAGCTAAACTGGGCCCGGGCCTCCTCCTCCGTATAGGCACGCTGACCTCTGTCCTCGAGAAGGGACACGAGGGTGTCGAAGCCCTGTCGCCGGAGGCGGGGCAAGTCCTCAGGATGGGGACATGAGCCGCCGGCGACCCGGCCTGGGTCGATCCAGTAGAAGAGCATGAACGATTAGACGGGGGCCTTCACTCGGACGGCGGACCAGGCTCCTCCGGTGGGGCGTTCACGTCGAGGACGTTGATCTTCGAGGCCATGTTGAAGTCCCGCTCGGTGAGGCCGCCCGCGTCGTGAGTGGTGAACTTCAGGGTGACCGTCCGCCAAACGTTGTACAGGTCGGGGTGATGATCGGCCTCCTCCGCCAGCTCCGCCACCCGGTTGATGAACTCGATGGCCTTCAGGAAGGCGGGAAACTTGAAGGTCCGTTGGATGAAGCGGTCCTCCCGCGTCCAGCCCTCCAACGCGCCGAGCCGTGCATCGATCTCCTCCTCGGATAGCAGCACCATAATCTCGCCACGCCATCAAGGCGCCACGTCCCTAAAAAGGGGGAGGGGAGCCTCAGCGGACGCGGGCGGTCGCGGTCAACAGGAGGCCCGCGCCGGCGAAGGCGAGGGCGAGGAGAAAGGTGGGGGCGAAGGAACCGGTCAGGTCCAAGAAGAGACCGGCCAGGAGCGGAGCCGCGACCCCGCCGGTCAGACTGATCATGTTCATGAACGTGTACGCGCTCCCCCGCAGTCGGTCCGGGAGGATCTGGGCGGCGAAGGCGTAGTAGACGCTGAAGGGGAGCTGGATGAAGAAGCCGATGAGGGGGAGGAGAAGGAACGCCCAGGGCAGGGCGAGGAGGGAGAGCCAGACGAGGCTCAGGGGAATCATCGGGAGGAAGGAGTAGAACAGGATGAGCCGTTTGTCGCGGGCGAAGCGGGTCTCGGCCCAGCGACCTCCAAGCAGGCGCGAGAGGATCCCGAAGGCGGGCACAAGGGCCGCGAGGGCCCCGCCTACGGCCAGGCTGACCCCGCCGACCTCCGTGAGGAAGGTCGGCATCCACGAAGTGAAGAGGATGTACAAGGCGTACGTGGATACGAAGGCGAGCCCGAGCCTCCAGAGCTCCAAATTCCGGAAGGCGGCAGCGTAGGCCCGGAGGGGAAGCATGGGCCCCCGGTCCCGGGCCACTCCCGACGTGGTCCACCACAGGACCGGCAGCAGGAGGAGGATGGGGAGGGCGTACGCAATGTAGATGGAGAACAACCCGAGGAGCGGGGGGAGGAGGGGCGTGACGAAGGTCCCCAGGGCGTACCCGGCAGGGGGAGCGGACAGGTACACTCCCAGGGCCCGGGTTCGCGCCTCCGGGTACGCCTCGCTCACGAGGTTGGCGAGGGGCACGAAGATGAACGGGACGAAGACCCCCGTGGCAAAGCGGGAAACGAGGGCCACTTCGTAGATCGGCACGAGGAACGCGGGGAGGCTCGCCAGGTTCAACCCGACGATGGCGATCCCGATGAGCCTGCGATTGTCGAGGCGATCGATGAGGTAGGCCCCCGGCACCTGGGCAAGGAGGGCCGTGAGGAGGAGGGCCGAGACCAGCGCACCCGCCCCGGCGCTTCCGATGTCATACGCCCGCATCAGCTGGGTGAAGACGGGGGCCGGAGCGATCAGGACCCCATTGAGAGAGGCGATGGCGATCCACGCTGCAACGGAAAAAGCGGTTCGCGCCATCGAGGTCGCCGGAAGGAGGGTCCGGCCGGCTTATCAATTCCCTCCCGCAGGACAACGGTAACCGGCCTGAGAACGGGCGAAGAAGCGTTATAAGAAGAGCCGGGTCATGGACGCCCGGGCCCCATGGCCAGCCGGGTGTACAAGGATTACAAGATCTACTCCTGCTTCGTCCTGAACCGGCTCGTCTCCGAGGTCGACATCGACCTGTACCAGGAGGGGCTGGAGGGGAAGCTGGACCAGGTGCTCGAAGGCGGCCAGCCGGGCCTTTCCAAGGAGGAGATCAAACACGAGATTCGGTCCAACCATCACATGACGAATAAGGTCCTCGAGAACCTCCAGGAGGACGGACTCGTCACCGTGGACAAGCAGGACGGACGCTATCGGGTCCGCATCACCAAGGAAGGGGTGCTGTACCTGCGAAAGTACAACGCGTTTTACAAGGAGATCTACGAGGAGC
>JBHIBW010000154.1:0-3356 GCA_046759265.1 Thermoplasmata archaeon | reverse complement strand
AATCCCTCCTCCCTCAGCGCGCTCGCGGCGGTCTTGAGGCCCTCACCCAAGGCATGAAGCGCCTCTCGAGGCGAGGGGTAATGGTGGTTCTCTGCGAGGGTGAGGAAGGTGTATGGCCCCGGCAAGACGGCCTGCCAGGCCTCCCCATCCGGGAGGAGCCCGGCCTGGGCAAAGCCGGCCGCCATTGGAGAAGGCTGCAGCTGACCAGTGATCATCGGCTGGCGATAGAAGGTGTTGTTGTCGAACCATCGGGTGAGACCGCCCAGCTCCAGGCCCTCCCACGCCTCCACGAAGGGTCGAAACAGGTCCTGCCAGTTGAGAAGGCCGTCGCTCAGGTAGGCAAAGCCCGCCTCACGCTGCAGCGCGATGAGGTCCCGGACGTCGTCCAGCAGGGTCTCAAGCGCCTCTTTTGCGCTGACTCGACCCCGATCGAGACCCCGCGTCGCCGCGATGAGCGCCTTCGAGCGAGGGAAGATGCCGTTGAGATATGCTTCCACCACTTTGGTAGCCCCCTCGGGAGTCAGGTGACTTCCATCAGGCGCGCCCCCATCTCCGGGGCGTGGCGGAAATTGTGCCGGTTGATGTACTCGACGTTTAGGCCGAGAGAGACCTTCCGGAAGGCGTCATTCTTAGAGAGGATATGCTCCCAATTCTCCACCGCAAGGTCCATGGAGGTCCGAGCCAGGCCGTTCGCCCCCTGCGAGGCTAGCTGTGTGGCGGTCTCCGGACCGATGTGAACCCCCAGCCATCGCAAGAAGTCGAGATCGTTCCCGTCCGACACGGGCGCGAAGCTTACAAGGACCGCCGCGGGCTCGATGGCCCGGTCGCGGCAAAGCCCGCTGTACCTCTCCAATACCTGCAGAAGCCGATCGGGAGTGAAGACTACCTGGGTTGTGAAGAAGTCGGCTCCTGTCTCGGTCTTTTTCAACATGCGCCGGGCCTCGTCCGCCCGCTCCGGAATCATGATGTTGCCGCAGAGGATTTCGTGTTCCCGCATCAGTTCGTTCGCCTCGAGGACCGTGGGTCCCGGATAGTCGTGGCTGCTGGAGGTCCCCCCCACCGCAACGACGTTGGGGACGCCGTAGTCAGAACGCGTGGCCTGAGCCCACTTTGTCAACTCCTGCGGACCGCCGTCGAGATGGACCACGATCTTGTTGACCACGATTTCCTGGGGTCCCAGTTGGTTTCGAAGGACCTTGGCGAACTCACGGGGGTCGTGGTTTCGGTAGAAGGGTTCGCCGCGGAAGTTTTCGTCCGCGATCTCCGGGAGGTTGATGGCGTCGACGCGGCACTGCTTGAGCGTCTGCTCGACGTACTTATCCAAGAAAAGCCGGATGGACTTCTCGGTCGCTCGGAGATGGGGCGGGATGACCTCGAGCAGAATGGGTCGATCGTCCAGCTTGTCGCGTAGGGAGCCTAAGAGTTTCCCCCCTGAAGGCCAGTGCCGTTAGCCTTCCAAAACGACGAACTAGAATTTAGTCGTTTTCGGCCGGAGCCGGCTCGTCCGAACGGCGATTGAGCACGACGTCACGTTACCTTCTGGCCCTCAAGACGCTTGATGTCCGCCTCCACCATGATCCGGACGAGTTCCTGAAACCGGACCTTCGGCTCCCATCCCAGCAGCCTCTTCGCCTTCGAGGCATCGCCGCGGAGGTTGTAGACCTCGGCGGGTCGAAAGAGTCGCTTCTCCACGGCCACGTGAGGCTCCCAGTCTTCGATGCCGACAACACGAAACGCCTCCATCACAAACTCCCGGACCGAGTGCGACGCGCCCGTGGCCCCGACGAAGTCGTCGGGCTCGTGATGCTGGAGGATGCGCCACATGAGGTCGACGTACTCCGGGGCGTATCCCCAGTCGCGTTTCGCTTCAAGCTCCCCGAGTGTAATCTGGTCCGCTAACCCAAGCGAGATTCTGGCCACGCCGTCGCTGATTTTTCGCGTGACGAACTCAAAGCCTCTTTTTTCTGACTCGTGGTTCCCCATGATCCCGTTCGACACAAACATGCCGTGGGCCTCCCTGTAATTGACGCACGCCCAATACGCGTAGACCTTCGCTACGCCATACGGGCTGCGAGGGTGGAAGGGGGTCGTCTCATCCTGGGGTTCGACTTCCACTTTCCCCCACATCTCACTGGAGGAAGCCTGGTAGACGTGGGCTTCGGGGGCGTGGGTCCGGACGGCCTCCAGCAGGCGGAGAACCCCGAGACCGGTAATCTCCCCCGTCAAGACGGGCTGGACGAACGAGGTGCCGACGAACGACTGGGCGGCCAGGCTGTAGACTTCGTCCGGGTTCGACTCTTGGACCGCGGCGTTGAGTGAGGACTGATCCATGAGGTCCCCGTCTTGGAGGACGATGTCGTTGGCGATGTGCTCGATGTTGTCCAGGTTGGGCCTGCTGAGGCGTCGGATCAGGCCGTGGATCTCGTACCCCTTCTCTAGGAGAAGCTCCGCAAGGAAAGAGCCGTCCTGCCCGGTGATGCCCGTAATCAACGCGCGCTTCGGCGTGGAACCCCTCGGTTGGACTAGCGAAACACCTATGTTATCCTTGCGGAGGAGGATTCGGCGGATGGTTCGAAGTCCGTTCACGGGCCTCGCCCCGGGCAGAGGAACAACGCTTATCTCAGAGCGGGAGTTGGCCGGTTGTCAAGGGGATGGAATGGCAGAGTTCGAGACCGCCAAGTCGGAACCCATTCTCTTCCGCCCGGTCGTCCTCGTGCCCCTCATCACCTACCTCATCCTGGTGATCGTGGCCGAGACGGTCGCCGCCTTTGGAGAGGTCCCTCTGGGCATCTTCCTGGGCATGGGCATCCACGTCGTCCTGCTCTTCACCCTCCTCATCCACGCGTCCCTCCTCTCGACCAGCGACGTGGACCTCTCCCGTTTCTTGGCCACCTTCACCCTCATTCCGATCATCCGGATCCTGAGCCTCGGGCTGCCCCTGACGCCCTTCTCCATCATTCAGTGGCTCTTCCTGATCTCCTTGCCGCTGATGGCCGCGGCCATCACGCTGATGGTTGCCATGCGGCTCCGACCCCGGGACGTCTATCTCCGGCGGGTGGGGGTCCGGCAGGTCCCCATCCAGGGAGCGGTCGCCCTCTCCGGCTGGGGCTGGGGGTGGTGGAGTTCGATGCCAACGGGCGCTTCGTCTCCGCCACCAACCAGCAGTTCTCCCTGAGCCGCTCCAACGGTGCCGTTACGCCGCTGACGGTGAACATGAACTTCGATACCGGCACCGACGCGATCACCGCCCTCACCCGCATGGCGGAATACGGCATCGATCTCGCCGAGCAGCCGGTGGCGATCGACGACTTCAAGGGTCTCAAGCTGGTGACCGAGTCGGTGCCGGTCACGGTGGA
>JBHIBW010000153.1:0-3365 GCA_046759265.1 Thermoplasmata archaeon | reverse complement strand
CGCGTTGGGCAGGATGATCATGGGGGCCTTCCCCCCGAGTTCCAGGGTCACGCGTTTCACCGTGTCGGACGCCAGCCGCATCACCGTCCGGCCGACCTCGGTGGAGCCCGTGAATGCCACCTTGTCCACGGACGGATGGGCGGCGAGCTCTTCCCCCACCTCCCGACCTGGGCCCGTAACCACGTTCAGCACGCCGGAGGGGAGGCCGGCCTTCTCTGCCAAGCGGGCGTACTCCAAGGCCGTCAAGGGGGTGTAGCTAGCGGGCTTCAACACGACTGTGTTCCCAGCGGCTAGGGCGGGGGCCACTTTCCAGACCGCCATGAGGAGCGGGAAGTTCCATGGGATGACTCCTGTGCAGACGCCAATGGGTTCCCGGAGCACCCGGGTCGTGATCCCGATGTCGGGCAGCTTGACCTCCTCGTCCTCCAGCTGCGAAGCCAATCGGCCGAAGTGAGCAGTGTGCTCGATGGCCATGGGCAAGTCCCCGATGGATGCCTGGCGAATGGGCTTCCCGGCATCCCGGGCTTCCAACTCGGCCAAACGGTCCGTTTCGGCCTGGACGAGCTCGGCGAGGCGGGTCAGGACGCGGCCTCGCTTGGCGGGAGGTGTTCCGGGCCAGGGTCCCCGATCGAAGGCATCCCTCGCCGCGTCGATCGCGGCCCGCGCATCCTCCTTCGTGGCACGGGGCACGGAGGCCAGCGCGGTCTCGTTCGACGGATCCAGGATTTCCTGACTCGCACCGGACGCGCTCTCGACCCAATCCCCGTCGATGAGCATCTTGTAATCCACGGTCAGCCCCAGCGAGCCAACACCACGCTTATACTTGGGTCTTTCATGGCCTAACAAGACCGGACATGCGAGCGGCCGTGTTCCAAGGGGCCGGGAAGCCTTTGCGTATCGAGCGCGTGGAGGATCCGGTCCCCGAGGGGAAGGAGATTCTCATTCGCGTGGAGGCGTGCGGGGCCTGCCATAGCGACCTTCACGTGATGAAGGACGACTTCGTGCCCCTCGACGAGGGCCAGGTCCTCGGTCACGAAGTGTCGGGACGCGTGGTTTCCTTCGGCCCCGATTGCCAGAACCCCGAGGGCCTCCGGGAGGGGGATCCCGTCCTCGTATCCTGGATCGCCTCGTGTGGGGCGTGCCCCGAGTGCGCGCGGGGGGAGGAGAACCTGTGTCGCTTCCTGGAAATGCCCGGCATCACGCCCGGACGTCAGGGCGGCCTCGCGGAACTCATGCCGATCCCGGAACACACCGTCATCCCCCTGCCCAAGTCCGTCCCATTGGACGTGGCCAGCGTCCTGAGCTGCGCCTACGGAACCTGTTTCAACGCCCTCGTGCGACGAGGGAAGCTCCAGGCGGGGGAGAGCCTGGCGGTGTTCGGTTGCGGAGGCCTCGGGCTGGCCGCCATCCAGCTCGCGGCGACCTTCGGGGCGTCGGAGATCGTGGGTGTGGACATCCTGGATGCGAAGCTCCGATTCGCCCGGGACTTGGGCGCGACCCACGTCGTCAACGCCGCCGATGTGGACCCGGTGTCCGCCATCCTGGAGTTGACAGACCAGCGGGGCGTGGATCTGGTGTTGGAGGCGACGCCGGAACCCCGTCTCCAGAGCTCGTTGGAGGTCGCGCGTCGGGGCGGCCGCGTCTTGGTAATCGGTCTGCACCCGATGGGCACGCGCGTCCCCCTTCACATGATGGGCTTCTCCATGTACAACCTGACCCTCATGGCATGCCTGGGCTACAGCCCCCGGCAGGACCTACCGCCCCTCGTGGACCTCGTGGCGACGGGGCGCCTTGACCCGAGCCGCATCGTCAGCCGGTCGTACCGCCTCGAGGAGGTCAACGAGGCCTACGCCGCGGTGGCGAACGGAGAGGTGGCCCGCGCCCTGGTGCGGATCGGTTAGGTTCCCGGGAATTCCGTCGGGACCTCGCTGGCGGTCTGGACGAGAAGCTTTGCGGCCTTCGTGTAGCGCATGACCTTCATCATGCTCCCCTTCAGGCGGAACTTGCCTGTGAGCAAGCCTCGTATGGGATCGATCTCCCCCTCGATCAGCTTCACCCAGTTGTTGTAGGGTCCCGCGTAGGTGAAGGCGGCCCCCAACGCCTCTCCAGGAGCGAGCATGCGGGCATCTCGGCACTTGCCGTGCCACAGGTCGACGTAGAAGGTGGCCTCCTCGGGCAGGTCTCCCTCCGGCTGGACGACGAAGAGGAAGTCCCCCTCCCAGTCCTTGGCCGCGGAGGCGTAGTCCTCGCTGGCGTTGACCTTCTCGCGGAAGGTCTCGATCCACGCCTGCGATGGGAACCTCGCCATGGCGATCGGTCCCCCATCGGCAGCCCCCAAATTAAGGCATCGACGCCCGAGCCCAAGCAGAGCCGCCCCGTTGGATGTCGGGGACCGACACACAAGCCTTAACCCGGCGCCGACCCTCCGCCCGACCGTGTCCGGGCCACGCACTCTTTCCGCCTACTTCGTGCTCACGAAGCCGCGCATCATCTTGCTCTTGGTTCTCGCCGCCCTATCCGCCTACGTGGCCTCCGCCCCCCGTTCGATTTCCCTGGAGATCCTCCTCCTTCTTGCGTTGGCAGGCGGGTTGGCGTCGGCGGGGGCGTCGGCGGTGAATCACTATCTGGACCAGGATATCGACGGCATCATGGACCGGACGAAGGGGAGACCCCTCCCTTCCGGCATCATCCGGCCTCCCGAGAAGGCCCTCGCATTCGGCCTCGGATTGCTGGCCCTGGGTGTCGCCGTCAGTTATCTCCTAATCAACCCCCAGACTGCCTTCTTCATCCTGCTGGGCGCCTTTGTCTACGTCGTCGTGTATACCCTGGCGCTCAAGAGGCGACATCCGAGCAACATCGTCATCGGAGGGTTCGCCGGGTCGGCCCCCGCCCTCGCGGGGTCGACCGCCGCGGTCGGGGTCGTCACCCTCCCTGCCCTCCTCATTGCCCTCCTCGTCTTTCTCTGGACGCCTGGCCACTTCTGGGCACTGGGTGTTCGAAACCGGGCGGATTACCGCCGCGCCGGGATTCCCATGCTGCCCGCGGTGACGGGCGAACGCGAGACCGCCCTGGCCATCATCGTGTCCACGGTCATCGTGGCGGCCTTCGTGTCCACCTTCTACTTCCTCGGGAACGTCCCCCTCCCGTACCTCATCCCGGCTCTGTTGGCCGGGGGTTATCTCCTTTACACGACGCTACGGATCTGGGTCGAGCCGAGGGCCGCGTGGACCTCGTTCAAGTTCTCTGGCGTCTTTCTCATGGTCACACTCGTGGCCGTGGCCGCAGGTCGCTTTTTCGGGTAGCCCTGAGTCCTCACTCGACGAGGATCGTGTCCACTTCTTCCCGGGCGGCCATGAGTTCCCGCA
>JBHIBW010000152.1:0-3396 GCA_046759265.1 Thermoplasmata archaeon | reverse complement strand
GGTGGTTGCGGCATGGAGGGGGAGGTCCTCGAGGTCGTGCTCCTCCACCTTGGTCAGATCAACCTCGATTTGGTTCTGGGCCCCGCAATAGGGACACTCCATCGAGCGGGTTCCGGGAGCGAACTCCAGGGAGGCACCGCAGGCGGTGCAAGGGTACCCTTCGATGTGGTCGGAGTCGACAAAAGGCCGCGTAGGGGAGGCGGGATCCGCCCCCTCTTCCGACGTTCTACTCTCCGCCATCCTGCTGCTCCGTCGCCGTTCCGCACTCGAGGCAGAACTTGGCGCCCGGCGGGAGCGATGCACCGCAGTTGGAACACTCCGGTGGCGAGAGCGAGGCGCCGCAGCTGGGACAGAACTTGGCCGCGGGCGGTACGGGCTCCGTGCACTCGGGACAAACGGCGCCCTTGTGCTGGCGGGTCCCACAGACGTTGCAAAACTTGGCGCCCTTGGGCAGCATCGCACCGCACTCGATACACGGCGAACCCGGTGGCGCTCCGCCCTTCCGCATCTCGTCCATCATGGACGCACCCATGCCGATGCCGGCGCCGATGCCCACCCCGGCGGCCGCCGCCCCACCCGCGGGGTTGTTGGCGGCATCCCGCATGGCGGCACCCGTCTGGTACCGGATGAAGTCGGTCCCGGTGATTGCCATGGACGACCGCGTGTCCACGGCCTCCTGCACTTCCTCGGGGAGGTTGATGTTCAGCCCGCTGATCTTCTGGATCTCCAGGCCGTACAGCTCGAAGTGGGACTCGCTCTTCGCGAGGATGGCCTGTTCGATCTCCTCCAAGTTTGCGGCCAGGTCGAGGACTCCCAGCCCGGCTTTCTTCATCTCGCCGAGGGCGTCGTAGGCGACGACGACAATCTGCTCCTTGATGCGATCTTCCACATCGTCGGCGCTGGTCAGGCTGAGCGTGCCCACGAATTGGTTGATGAAGTTCTCGGGCAGCGTGACACGGTACCGGAACTCGCCATGCAACCGGAGGCTAACCACGGCGAACTCCTTGTCCCGGAACTGGTACGGCTGCTTCGACCCGAACTTCCCGTCAAAGGGTTTCTTCTGGATGTAGTAGACTTCGGCCCGCTGCTCGACCCCGGAGAGGGCCTTGACGATGCGCCCCACGATGGGGGCGTTGATGCTGGTCAGGGCATACCGGTCGGGGCGATCGATGTATCCCAGGGCCTTCCCGTCGCGATAGAAGACGGCGATCTCATCCTCCCGCACGACGATGTTGTCGTTCAGCCGGATGTTCCGGGGCAGCTGCCAGACCACGTTTCCCCGCTTGTTGGCCTTGGGCCAGTCGAAGGTCTTCGACCCGAAAAGGCTCATTTCGCCACCTCCGTGTCGGAGATCACGAGGATGCGTTTCTCGAAGATGTCCTCGAAGGCGTCCTGGCGGGATCGAATCCCCTTCGTCCGCTTCCGTAAGCCCTTCCCGTCGCCCGCCGCCACCTTAAGGTCCGCGGCATCCTGCCCGAGGGCCGCCGCGTCGTCGAGAAGCGCGGCGTCGTACTCGTAGAGTTGGTTGATCTCGCGGTCCTCAATCCGGATCGCGGGCGAGATGCCGGTGTACCCGCCTTCTGCATGTCGGACGCGGCCTTCCAGCGTACGGAAGCGGTTGATGATGCGACCGACGCGGTCGAGTTCCTTGTAGTGGTTCTCCTCCACCATCAGCTCGCGCGCTTCCTCCGTCGTCTCCCGTGCCGACTTGAGGCTGTTGGCCATCTGGATGCGGAGCATGTTGTCCGCCTGCCTAAGGTCTTCTCGCCTCCGGTACCCCGCGAAGCCCGGGACGTGGAGCTGGATCCGCTTCAGAAGGCCCCGATCCTCTTCGACCCTTTCACGCAAATCGGGCATCAGAATCCCGAGTCGCTTCAACCAGATGCGCGAATATGAAGGTTTTGACCCGTTTCCTAGGATGGATAATGTCTGATCCGCTCACTTGGCGGGAGGAAAGGGACTCCCCACGAGCTTCGTGACTAGAAGGTAGATGCCGGCCAGAACGACGAGGAGGGGCAGGATCACCTCTACGTTGACTTGGATGACGTTGAGGACAGCCAGGAGCCAGAACAGGCCGACGACCAAGAGGACGAGGCCCCAGAAGATGCCGCCCGACTTCGTGAAGATCTCCGTACTCGACCGCTTTCCCGGTTCGCCCATGGGGCGCAGAAAGACGCGAACCCCTATACAATATCACCCGGACGCCGAAGGTATGGGAGTCTTACTCCTTCGCGGACCCAGGGTGTTCCCCCGACCCGAAGGCGGCAAAGGCTTGCTGGCGGAGGGCTTCGCCTTCCTCTTCCGTCATCTCCACAGGCGTCGACATGGTCCACTGGTGACCGAAGGGGTCCACCAGTTTCCCGTACCGCTCACCCCAAAACTGGTCCTCCAAAGGCTGGACCGGCTTTCCTCCCGCCGCGAGGGACGCTCCCACAAGGCGTCCACGTCGTCGCTATAAATGTGGAGCACCACCGTGCTGGTCCCCAGGTCTCCTGGATTGTGGGCGTCCGATCCCGGAAACTCGTCGGACATCATGACGAGGCTGTTCCCGAGGCGAATGCTGCCGTGAAGGAGCTTTCCGTCGGGAAGTTCCTCGCGCTCCACCTCTTCGGCCCCGAAGGCCTCCTTGTAGAAGTCGAGGGCCTTGGCAGCCTCCTTGATCACCAGATAGGGGGTCACCCGCTGCGCGTCGGACGGCAGCGCCTTGAACGGACGGCGGTCCGTTCCTCCTGAGATGCGTCTGGGTTCCATCGAATCCTCCCTAGACCGGGAGAACGCCGGGCAACCTAAAGGTTAGGCCGTGAGGAACACGTCGTCCCGGGTGGCGAACCGAACGGCCTGGCCACGTCGCGGGCGGGAGGGTTCAACCCTCCCTACAGGCTCCCCACCGGATGCATCTTCTTTGTCCGGTAGCCAATGATGACCGGGCGATGGGTTCGCTCCGAGAAGGCGCCGTCGAGCTCGTCATCCCCGGTGTCAGCCCGGAGGCGCGGGGTGCTGCGAAGCTTCGCAGGCGTCGCCACAATCAGCAGGTTCGCCAAGCCGACCGCCCTGAGGACCGTGGGGCTCAGCTGAAGGTTTCCCCTCCCCAGGACGAAGCCTTGGGCCCCGATCGGGCTCAGCACAAGCTTGGCCTGGGCCTGTTCTCCGAGGACGGCCAGGAGGCCTTCCTCGTTTAGGTCGCGGCCGATGACCTCGCCGTGGACGACGGCGTCGATCCCCAGCAGGGTCGTCTCCAGGCCGAGCAACGCCGCCACCGCGTGGGTCGTCCCCCCCGGACCGAAGAGGAAGACCTCGTCCGGCCCCTCCTCCATCAGCTCCCGCATGTAGCCCGCAACCTCCTCGAGGATCACGTCGTCCGCGACGGCCTTCACAAGTAGCTTTCCCATCTGCACC
>JBHIBW010000151.1:0-3431 GCA_046759265.1 Thermoplasmata archaeon | reverse complement strand
GGAGATCGGCGGTCTGAAGGAGGCCCTCCGCGAGGTCCGAGAGGCAGTGGAAGAGCCCATGCTGAAGCCGGAGGTGTTCCGGACCGTCGGCATCGAGCCCCCGAAGGGCGTCCTCCTCGTCGGACCCCCGGGAACCGGCAAGACCCTCATGGCCAAGGCGGTCGCCAACAGGACGAAGGCCAACTTCGTCCGCCTGGTCGGCTCCGAGCTCGTGCAGAAGTACATCGGCGAAGGGGCGCGGTTGGTGCGGGAACTCTTCGAGCTCGCCCAGGAGCGGGCCCCCTCCATCGTGTTCATTGACGAGCTGGACGCCATCGGCGCCAAACGCCTCGAGCTCGCCACCAGCGGCGATCGCGAGGTGCAACGAACGCTGATGCAGCTCCTCGCGGCCATGGACGGGTTCGAGCCCCTCTCCAATGTCAAGATCATCGGCGCGACGAATCGGCCGGACATCCTGGACATGGCCCTGATGCGCCCGGGTCGATTCGACCGCATCGTACAGTTCCCCCTCCCCGACCGGGGGGCCCGAGAGGAGATTTTCCGGATTCACACCCGCGGGATGAACATTCAGGGCGATGTGTCCTTCGAACGGCTGGCCGCCCAGACCGACGGAATTTCTGGGGCCGACATCAAGGCCGTCTGCACGGAGGCGGGCATGTTCGCCATCCGAGAGGGTCGGGACCACGTCGTGCTCGAAGACTTCATGCAGGCCCGGGAGAAGGTCATCGAGGCGGCCCTCGAAGCGGCCCCCGAGACCGGGACGATGTTCGCCTAGTCTTCGTCCGGATCCGCATCGGATTCCACCACGAAGGCGCCCACGTAATCACAGTCTCGACAATGGTAGAGCTGGCCCGTGATCATACCGGCCTCCCAGTAGAGGTCGGAGGACCCGCACTCGGGGCAGGAAACGGCCCTCGCTCGCACGAGGGTTCGTAGGCGGCGAGCGCATATGAACGTCCGCTCGGCCTAGGCTCCGGGACACCGCAATATTTATCGAATCCTCCCGGGTAGACTCAACCAGGATGGAGCGATTGCCTCGTCTGCCGCGCATCAGCCCCGTGCGGGCGGTCATCGCCATCGTCATCGTGGCCGCCATCATCATCGGCATCTTGGTCGCGACCTTGCCACCGGCTCCCGTTCCGCCAGACACGGTCCAGTCGGGGGACTTTGTGATGGTGAATTACATTGGATTTTTCACCAGCGGTCGGACCTTCGATACGAGCCTCCAGCACGTGGCCGAGGACAACGCGACCTGGCCCAAGGCCGTGTCCTTTGAGTCTCGGGCCTTCTACTCGCCCTTGCGCTTTAAGGTGGGGGCCGTGACGCCCAGCGTCATCGAGGGCTTCGAGCACGGGGTCCTCTTCCCCACGCCCATGCGGGTGGGGGAGGCTCGAGAAGTGATCGTCCCCCCGGAGATGGGCTATGGCCCCTCGGATCCCGGCCAGATTGAGGTCCGGCCGATCCGCGAGGAGCTCACGCAGTTTGAGACCTTCCAGCACGACGACTTCGTGGCTCGGTTTCAGCTAGAACCGGTCGCCGGCCTGACCTTCACCCATCCCTCGTGGGGGTGGGCAACCCGGGTGGTGGAGGCCTCCGACGACTTTGTGACCGTAATGCATCTGCCCGAGGAGGGCTTCGTCCTCCCGGTCCTCGAGGCCTGGGATGCGCGGGTCCTCGAGGTGGACACCTCCGCCAACGCAGGCCTCGGACGGATCGTCCTGATGCACCTCCTCGATGCGCGCCACGTCGATAACGTGAAGGCCGAAGACGACCGGGGGACGTTCCGCATCGTGGATGTGAATCCCGGTGGGGAGACCTACACGGTGGACTATAACGACGAAGTCGTGGGACAGACGTTGATCTTCCGAATGGAACTGGTCAGCATCGAGCGAACCTAGGCTAGGCCGCCATCTCCTCGTACAGGGCCACCAGCTTCTCCGTGCACTGCGCCCACGAGAAGCTGCGCGCCGTCTCGCGGGCCTCCTTCCGGATGTCGTCGCCGCCGTCTAGGGCGGCCAGGACGCTCATGTGGAACCCGGGCACATCGCCGGGCGGGAACAGGTAGCCGTTGCGCCCGTCCTCGATGTACTCCGGGAAGGCACGGTAGTTCACGGCCACGACGGGCTTGCCGCACGCCATGGCCTCCAGGGCCACCATCCCCTGGGTCTCGAACTGCGAGGCGATCGTCATGACGTCCCCTGCGGCGTAGTAGGCGGGGAGCTCCTCGTCCGGCACGAACCCCGTGAACAGGACGTCCTCCTCCAGGCCGTGGCGGCGCACGAACCGTCTGGACCTCTCGAGCTCGGGACCCACGCCCACGAAGAGGAGCTTGATGCCCCGCCTTCTCCGCTGGAGCCCCGGGAAGGCCTTGAGGAGGAAGGCGATGTCCTTCTCCGGAGCGACGCGCCCGACGTGGAGGAGGAGCTCCGCGTCCCCCAGATCGTGTCGGTCGCGGACCTCGGTTCCGTCCAAGTCGAGGCGGAAGCGCTCCAGGTCGACGCCGTTGGGGATGACGGCGGTCCGCCGCATCGCCGGAGCGAGGACCCGCAGCTCATCCAAGACCGCCTGGGTGGGGGTGACGACGGCTCCCGATCGGTGTAGGAATTCACGCAGGTACCGGGAGAGGAGGCCCGTCAGGACCCGGGAACGCCGCGTGAAGGGGGTGTAGTAGGGAATCGCGTCCATGATCATCGTGTGAAAGGTGAGAACCATGGGCCGGTAGAGCTCACGCGAGGCCCACATTCCCTTGAGGCCCATGAAGGCGAACCCATGGGCGTGGACCAAGTCAGGATCGTACTCCTCGAGGACCTTCAGCTCCCACCGGGTGGGGAAGAAGGCGATGCGGTAGCCCGGCATCATCCGGAGCTCACGCGCGCGACTGTATACGGTGTCGGGTGGAGGCGTGGCGCTGGAGCCGTCTAATGGGGCCACGATGAGGACCTTGTGGCCACGCTCTTCCAGGCCGCGCTTGGTGTTGCGGATGGAGTTCACGACCCCGTCGACCGCGGGGAGGTAGGTGTCGGTGAAGACGGCGATCCTCACGGTCCGACCACCTTCCGGACGCGGTCCACGACCTCCCCCGGCGAGGCGCCCAGGAACCGGATCATGGCGACCTTCTCCGGGCCTCCCAGGTCATAGATGACATCCGGGAATGCCTCCGCGCGGCGGATGGCCTCCCGGGTCCCCCACTCCATGGTCTTGGCTTCCGGGGGCTCGTCCGCCCGATCGAAGGTTCCGAGGGCCAGACCCTTCTCCCGCGCGCGATCCACCAAGCCCTCATCGTATCGTAGATTCATGGCCGATCGGCGAGCGGGGTCGAAGTCCATGGCCGCCAGGATGATGCGCGCCACGTGGCGCGACGCGCCGAAGGCCGGGGGGCCCACCGCCGTCGCCCGCTCCCCGACCCGAACGATGCGACCCGTGATGGCGCA
>JBHIBW010000150.1:0-3453 GCA_046759265.1 Thermoplasmata archaeon | reverse complement strand
TTGCAGCGGCAACGCGTGGAGGAGAGGGTCGAGATCCAAGGGGGCCTCGTGGGGCACCTTATCCGGATGGACGGCGGCTCCACGGGCCGCTTGGAGGCGCTCCGGCGCGTGCGCTCCACGGAGGAGCTGATGAAGATGCCTCCCAGTGCGAAGCTCGTTCTCAAGGCCATCGAGTACGAGGGGCCCATGACGGCCCGGGACATCGCGGCGAAGACCCTTCTCCCGCCCCGGACGGTGCGCCATGCGGTCGCCATCCTCGTCGAGAATGGATTGGTCGCGCGTTCCCCCCACCTGAGGGACCTCCGGTCCGACATCTTCTATCTCGTCGCGGAGGAGGGGGAGGAGGGCAAGGGATCGTCCGCTCGCGCGAGGCGTCGGACTTCCGGGGAGAGTTAATCCAGGTCCCGGACAGCCTCGTCCACCGTCTGGATTTCGGCGTCATACCAGAACTTCTCGTAACTCAGGGCCGCCTCGTGGCTCATGCCCATGACTCCCTCGGGGTCATCGAAGGCGGCGGTCGCGTCGCTTAACAGGACCGGGACGTAGCCGCGAAAGAAGGCATCCGCGGCCGTATGCTTGTCACAGCAGTTGGTATGGAGCCCGGTGATGTAGAGCCAGTCCCCCGGTCCGAATCCCAGCTTGTTCAGGAGAGCTCCGGTGGCCGTGGGACGACCGCCGTTGTCGGTGAAGGTACTGTAGGTCCCCTTCTCAATCTCCCAGATGAGGTGGTCGGGATCCGCACCATCCACGTCAGCCTGGGTCCAGTCCCGCTCGAAGGTCCGAATCTTCTCCGTTCGAAGGCCATCCACGATGTGCGAACCCTTCGATCCCTTCATCGAATGCGGGCCCCACTTCTTGAGCTCGAAGTCATCGGGTAGGTGACGATCGGTGCTGTAGATTACCGGCAGACTCGCGTCCAGGAAGGCGTCCTGGAGCGCCCGGACGCGAGGCACGAGGGCGAGGCCCGCGTCCAATGCCAGGTCCGGATTGAACTTCTTTACGAGGAAGTCATTGGTCATGTCGATTATGAAGAGGGCGCGACGGGGCGTGTTTCATCACCTCGTGTGTTCGAGGTTCGGCCGTTACTTATACGATGCGTTGGCGGCAGAATCCACCGGGGATTCCCCCGACCCGGCAGGAACGACCCCTCCCACGGAGGACCCGGAAAACGGTTAATGCAGGGACCGGATGGCTGGGATGTGAAGGCCGTCGCCATCGAGCGGCACGGCGGTCCGGAGGTCCTGCAGTATCGGGACCTGCCTGATCCAGAGGTCGCCGACGACGAGGTTCTCGTTCGGATCCAGGTTGCCGCCCTCAATCGCCTCGACATCTTCGTTCGGGAGGGCTGGCCGAGCCTTCGGCTGGATTTCCCTCACATCCTCGGGGCAGACGGGGCGGGAGTGGTCGAGGCCACAGGAAAAACGGTCGAAACAACCGACGTCGGGGCGCGCGTGGTTCTTGACCCCACCCTGACATGCGGCAACTGCGAGTATTGCCGACGGGGGGAGGAAGTCCTGTGTGTAGAGTTCCAGATTCTGGGCGAACACGTCGATGGCACGTACGCCGAGCTCGTAAAGGTGCCAAGTGAAAACGTCCTCCCGCTGCCGGACGGGGCTCCTCTCGAACCGTCCGCTGCGGCGCCGACGACCTTCATGACCGCCTGGCGGCTTTTGATCACCCGAGCCGCCATCCAGCCCGGGGAGACGGTCCTGGTCCTCGGCGCGGGGGGCGGCGTCGGGAGCGCGGCCATCCAGATTGCGAAGTACGCCGGTGCCCGGGTGTTTGCCACGTCCAGCACAGAGGCGAAGCTCGAGCGCGCCCGTCAGCTTGGGGCCGACGAGGTCATCAACCACACGGAAGAGCCCTTCGAGCGGGTGGCCTGGGAGCTCTCGGGAAAGCGAGGCGTGGACGTCGTCTTGGATTCCGTCGGGGAAGCGACGTGGAAACAGAGCCTGCGGTCTCTGGGAAAAAACGGGCGACTCGTGACCTGTGGCGCGACGACCGGTCCGATCGGGGAGACGGACATCCGTTTCATTTTCTGGAGGCAGCTTCAGATCCTGGGCTCCACCATGGCCAGCCGGGCCGAGTTCCGGGAGGTGATGCGGCTCATCTGGGAAGGGGCGTTTGAACCCGTCATCGATCGGACGTTCCCCCTTCGCGAAGCCCGGGCGGCCCAGGAGCGCCTCGAGCGCGGGGAGCAGTTCGGAAAAATCCTGTTGGAACCCTAGCCTACTCGATGTCGACCGCGCGTCCCGCGTCTTTGGTGGTCTTCTTGAGAAGGATGTCCAAGACGCCGTTTTTGTAGGTTGCTTTGACGGACTTCGGGTCCACGGGGGTCTCCAGGTCGACCTCCTTGTGGTACTGCCGTTCGGCGGTGTCGACCCGGATCGTCAGGCGGTCCGAGGTCGTTCGGAGGTCGATGTCGTCCTTCCCGACCCCCGGCAGTTCCACGGTCACGGACACGGAGTCCCCTCGGTCCATCACGTCGGTCATGGGCTCCCGGCCCATCTCCTCCCTCCAGGGTTGCAGGGCGTTCGTGTCCCCGAACTGGCGAAATTCGGGCTGCCCATCGGGCCCGAGGCGGAAGGAGTAGCCCCACACGAACGGCTTCCCCTCGGCCACCTCGTCGAAGGAGTGGGACATGATCCGTTCCATCCGCTCGCGCATCTCGTCGAAGGCGTCCCCGAAGTAGTCCCAGAACTCGTCGTCGTCAAAGGGCCAACGCTTCTTCTTGTCCTCTCCCATTTAGGCCACCTCGATTCCTCTTCCAAAGTTGCGCGAAATCTCCGCGTACTTCTCGAAGTTTCCCCGCTGCTTGGGCTCGACCTTGGCGAGGGCCTCGTCAAAGTGTCGCTCCATGATGTGCAGCTGCTTGACCTCCGTGTCCTCCAGGGAGCCGCCGCTCAGGATGTACTCACGAATCGCCAGCATGGACGCCTCGTTGGCCAGTGCCTCGATGTCGGCTCCCGTGAAGTCCTCGGTCCTCTTGGCCAGATCCTCCAGCGTGATGTCCTCGGACAACGGCTTGCCCTGTGTGTGAATCCGGAGGATTTCGACCCGGGCCTCGAGGGTCGGGGCCGGGACGTGAATCAACCGATCGAAGCGACCGGGCCGGAGCAGGGCCGGGTCCAGCATGTCAGGCCGGTTGGTGGCGGCGATGACCGTGACGTTGTGAAGCTCCTCCAACCCGTCGAGTTCGACGAGCATCTGGGAGATGACCCGCTCCGTGACCCGGTTGTCCAACGCACCTCCCCGCGCGGGGGTGACCGCGTCGATCTCATCGAAGAAGATGACCGCCGGGGCCGCCTGTTTGGCCTTCCGGAAGGTCTCCCGGACGGCGCGCTCGCTCTCGCCCACCCACTTGGACAAGAACTCGGGACCTCGGACGCTGATGAAGTTGGCCTCGGCCTCCGCCGCAACGGCCTTGGCGAGGAGGGTCTTCCCCGTCCCGGG
>JBHIBW010000149.1:0-3612 GCA_046759265.1 Thermoplasmata archaeon | reverse complement strand
CAAACTCAAGCGGGAACGCCCCTTCTGCCCTCGCTGCGGGCCGGGCGTGTTTCTGGCAGAGCACGACGATCGCGTGTCCTGCGGTCGCTGCGGCTACACCGAATTTCGGAAGAAGGGCGCGTCCGAGAAGAAGTGAGGCGCGGGACGCCACCGTGAAACGCTTATACCGCAGGGGGTTCGGAGGAGCCACCCATGGTCGACATGTTCACGTTCACGTGCCCCGAGTGCGAGGCCGCGTTCTACGTCTACCCCATCGGGGAGGGGTACACCACCGCGAGCCTCGAGGGTGCGGAGGGCACCAAGGCCGTCCCGGTGTACTGCCGGAACGACCACAAGAACATGGTGTATTGGACGAAGGAGTGACCGCTCCGGTTCTCCGGCCGTGACGCCCCCATAGATATATCGCGGTGGGTCCTTCCGCCCTCGCGGGCCTGTAGTGTAGCTATCCTGCGCGCCGACCGTGCCGGACTGCAATGGACATCACAGGGGCCTCCGGAGCCCCAAACCTGGGTTCGAAGGGCCCTCGCGGGCCAGAAATTCCCGGCAGGCCCGCTCCGTCCCCGCGCAAAGCCTTAACGGATGGCCTCCTGTCGTGCGCGTGGTCAGGCTCGAACGGCCCCCAGACGAAGAGGTCGACGGCGTTCTCCGAAAGTACGGGAGAATCCGCAGACGCGTCGTCGACTGGAACTGGCGGGATCGGGACCAGCCCCAGGAGCCTCCCTGTGATGGCGAGGTCGTCCCCCTCGTCCGCGATGGGGAGGGCCGCCTCGCGGTCGTCCGACATCGCGAAGGGACCAAGGACTTTGTCCTCCCTACGGGCCGCATCCAGCCGGGGGAGGGGATTGAGGAGGCCGCCGTCCGGGAAGCCCTGGAGGAGACGGGTTGCCACGTGGCCATCGACGAAGTGCCCGCCCTCCACCGGATTCGGATCCGCTTTCGCGACGCCGAGTGGGAACGTTGGTTTTTCCTCGTGCTATGCCGCGTCCTCCGGGCGGAGGACGGTCCCCAGGACACGGAGGAGATCGAAGCCGTGAAGTTCGTCCACCTCCCCGGCGAGATGCCGATCGAGTGGGCCCAGTGGGAGTGGCCCATGTGGGTCCTCAAGGACGCCAGCCTGCTCCACCCGCATTCCTTCCTGGTCGGGAAGGCTTCGTCCGACTAGGTCGAGGAGGCCTACCGCCCCTCCGCCGCGTTCCCTCGAATCCGTGCTGCCTCCGCGAGGGCTCGCCGCGCCAGGGGGGTCAGCTCCCTCGTTTCCAGGTCCGCCAGCGGGACCCACTCGGCGGCGGAGGCATCGGTGCCCGGGGTGAGCGTGCCGCCCACAAGCTCGCAGAGGAAATCCACCAGGACATAGTGGAAGCGAATCTCCCCTTCCTCCTCCACGATGCTGTCGTAGGCGCCCACGAGGTGGGAAGGGTGCACATCCAAGCCTGTCTCCTCGCGAACCTCCCGCTTGACGGCCTCGTGCATCGTCTCTCCCACCTCGACCGCCCCGCCGGGCAGGCTCCATTGACCCGCATAGGGCGCCACCTTCCGTCGAACGAGAAGCACCTCCTCCCCTCGGAACACCACCCCCGACACCGCGGGCACGGGGCGTGCGGGGAAGTCCCGGGTCACCCCGCCCACCCTGTGAAGTCGGTGAGGCGCCGCTGACGCAAGGCAAACGAGATCACGGCGCTCTGCCGAACCCACTCCTCCAGCGGGATCTCGAACCGGGTCCCGACGTAGGAGAGCGCCTGGGTAAGGTCGGGAAAGCTCACGTAGGGGTGACGAAGCGCGCGGCGCACGTTCTCCCGGACGTTCCAGACGCCCAGGGGGAGGAGATGCCCAGGGTGGGTCTCCCGGAGGACGACTGCCGTCGCCTGCCGCCGTTCCCGGGCCAGGGCCTCCGCTACGGCGAAGCGGGCGGCGTAGTAGCAACCGCGAATGGAGGCGTAGGCCTTCCGTCCCCGGTATCCCTCGCTGTCCCCGATCATGGCAATCTCCCGGACCGAGGGGTTCCAGGTGGTTCGAGGGAACCAGGCCTCCAGGAGCTCGTAGCTCCAGACCCGGGGAAACAGGAGGACGAGAAACCGGTTGTCCAGCCGCACCGACTCGTACACTCGAAAGTCGTCGATCAGCGGGTAGGCACGCACGTCCTCCAGCAGGCGACGCCCGACCGTGTCATCGACCGCGGTGATGCTCCAACGCGTGGGCACGAGCTTCCTGCCGTCCTGCAGCCCGAGGACGCCTGCGCTGAGCGCGCGCATGATGCGCGACACCTCCACCCCTTCGCGGTATAACCTCACGATGGCGGACCCCGCCCTCAGGTCCCCGTCCCCCCATGCCCTCTCCAGTCGTGCATCCGTCTTGACGCTGCTCGTGCCCATCTGGAGCAAGGGGGCCGAAGGGCCGAACGGCTGGGACACACGATCGGAGGAGACGCCCCCGCGGGGCGAGCGGGAGAAGGCGAGCTCCACGTCGGCGGGACGGGAGGCGATCGCCAGCTCCTGGACCTGTTCCAGGAGTCGTCCCCCCTCCGTGCCGACCGCCACCGGCATGCGCCGCATCCCGCGAACCAGGCTGGATCGAAACGCGACGATCTCCGGGAAGTCAAAGTCAAGCCAGGCCTCGGGGAGATCGAGCAGCGTCGTATCCCCGTGAAAGGGCGGCAAGAGGGGACCGACGTTCACCTTCGGATAGCCGTACCGTCCGATGAAGACGCCGGGAGGGGAGGTCCCCGAGAGCGACCGGGATGGGGGAGGGGTCCAAGGCTCACCCTTCACCTGGAAGGGAACGGGAACACGTGAGAGGCGGGCTGAAGCGGCCTTGCCCGAGAGCCGACGGATGGGCAGATCCACAGGGAGGCCTGCGCTTCCGGGTTCTTAACCGCGACGGGGGGAGGTGTCCGAAAGTGTCCCTGAGGAGCCTACCGAGACACGAAGATGTGGTACTTCTGGGCGGGATCCGCCAACTCCATCTCGATGCGCTTCGCCAGGAGACGCGCGGGGTGATGGAGGTTCGGCACCCGGCTGGTGAGGTCCTCGAAGCTGGTGAACGGACCCGCTTTCCTCTCCTCGAGGATCCCCCACATGGTCTTCTTGCCGAGGCCGGGGATGAGCTCGAGCATATGGAACCGCGTCGTGATGGCCTGCGCCTCGTTGTAGAACCGCAGGTACCGCTCCTGGTGCTCCTCCACGATCTCTTGGAGGACGAACGGGAGCTCGTTCTGGGCGGCCACCGTAAGCTCCTCGTGTCCGATTCGGCGCTTCACGTGCTGGACCTTGTCGCGGAGGTCGAGATCCTTCCCGATGTATAC
Organism: Thermoplasmata archaeon; assembly: GCA_046759265.1. Classification (GTDB taxonomy): domain Archaea; phylum Thermoplasmatota; class Thermoplasmata; order RBG-16-68-12; family JAJISG01; genus JAJISK01. The sequence goes on along the minus strand of JBHIBW010000149.1, from coordinate 314 downwards.
CCGTTCCCCGATGATCATGTCGGTCCCCTCCCGGGGGACCAGCTCAAAGAGCTTGAACTCGTCCTCCCCGAGCGCGTAGGCAACGGCCTCACGGCGGTGCCGGGGACCCTCGGGATGGCCTTGGGGCAAGTAATCGATGACGCGGGCGTAGTCCTCCAAAAGACCCCCTCAAAGGTACTTTTCCACGAGATTCAGCACGCGCTCGATGTCCTCTTTGGCGAGCGTGAACCGCTCCTTGGAGAAGATGGCCCGGACCTCTTCCGGCTCCGTGGGCATGAGGTCCACGACCTTCACGGCGTTGGAGGGGGACATGA
>JBHIBW010000148.1:0-3624 GCA_046759265.1 Thermoplasmata archaeon | reverse complement strand
GGATTGCTCGGGCGCGGGTTCGGTTGCGGGGCCGAAACAGGACGCCGCCGGGTCCCGATAAGGGGGCGCAGGAGGAAGCCGCCAACCCGCTTCGCGTAGTAGGCGAGGAAGCCGGCGCCGAAGGCGACGAGGGCCCACAGCAGCAGTCCGAAGAGGGCCGTCGACACGAGGTTGGGCGCCGCAAGTTCCTCCATAATGCCGAGTGAGTTCACGGACAGGTGAAAGAGGATGGAGGCCAGAAGCCCGTGGCGAAGGAAAAGATACCCCATGGCCAGCCCCGAGATGAAGGTGTTTACGAACCTCCAGGCGCCCGAGCCCGGCACATGTAGGTAGCCGAAGATGATCGCGGAGATGAGGACAAGGCCCGCCCCGACGAGGATGGCGGTCCGAGAGGAACCCTCGTGCACCTGGCCGCCGAAGAGGTACTTGAACGATCCGACGAGGTAACGACTTCGACTCTCCCCGTGTGCGGGCTGGCCAGATAGTGTCTGGGGAAGGCGCGTTACCAGGGAGGCGAGGACCAGGGGGACCCCAATCAGGAGGACCCGGAACGCCAACTCCTCCCAGACGGTCGCGTTCACCACGGTGAAGAGGATGAACCATGCAGGAGCGTTGGTGAAGAAGGGCGGGAGCACCGGTTCGACGCCCAGAGCGGGCAGGATGTAGGCGATGTAAATCGTGTTGAAGAAGAGGATGGCCATGAAGATCTGGCCCACGGCCACGATCGGGCTGCGGGAAGCGAGCTTCTGGGCGACACGTTCCGGCGGGAGACGCATGTCTCGGTACGTGCCTCGCGCGTGGAAGAGGAACAGGTAGCCGAAGAGACTAAAGATGACGGCCAGGACGATGGAGAACCACACTAGAAGGGCGGTCCCTCCGAACTCCACGAACTGGAAGAGGGTCGGGCTTAGTGGATTGATCCAGAATAGGAAGGCCGTGCAGGCGCTGCAGGTGCCTTGGACGATCCCCTGCACGATTCCGGGGCTGACAAGCACAAGGGAGACGAGCATCGCGCCCAGATAGACCACGAAGAGGATGATCGCGAGGAGCCAGACGACCCCCAGAATGGTTCGAAGGGCCCGGGTCTCGGCGGGGAGTGAGACACGCGAAGAGGGGAGACCACTCACGGGTAAAACCAGGAAGTCATCCGATAAAAAGGGGTACATCCAGGGATTCAGGCCTGAGAACAGTCGGCTTGGGGGGGTGATCTTCCGAGGCTACGAGCCCCCAAAGAGGAGGCCCACTCCCTCCGCCGCGTCCTCCTCCTCCTTCCGAAGGATGGCCCTTAAGGAGGCGGCCTCGTCCTCCCCCAGCCTCTCCGCGGCCTCCTCGGCCAGGGACGCAAACCGCTCGATGGCCGTCGCGTCCCCTTGGATAAACACCAGCATGCCATCCCGATCGACGCCGAGGGAGCGTGCGTCCCGCAAGGTGACGCTCTGTCGGCTGATGAGGTCGTCCTCCAGGACCTCCCGACTGTGGGCGGCAGCCTCCTTCGGAAACAGGAACACCGCGTCCATGTCTCCGGGAGCTAGCCGGCGGTTTCCTAAAGCGTTTTCCCGCAGCCCGATGCGCGTCCGCATGAGAGCCAGTGCCTCTAGCAGACCCCCTCTGATAACCACAAGGAAAGCTTTTTGCACCTCGGCCAGGCATAATTCAACGTCCCCATGTTCGACGAGAGGAATCTCGGCGAGACCCAGATTCTGGCGGCCCTCATCGGCGTCTCGGAGATGGTGAGCAACCTCTCCGACCTCTCGGAGGTGCTGCGCACGGTGGTGCGCATTTCCCCGCAGCTCGTGAAGGTGGACCGGGCCGCGATCTTCCTCGATGACCCCCGGAACCAGGTCCTCATACCCGCAGAGGCTTACTGCCCCCGGGACGCCTTCGCCGCAATCCTGACGGAGCGCAAGCTCAGCCACGCGGAGGTCCCGAAGCTCGTGAACAAGGTCATCACGCAGAAGCTCCCCTCCGTCGTCCGGGACCTGCCCCAGGAGGACCTTCTGCCTCCGAGGATCATCCGGGCCTGGCAGCTCAAGTCGATGCTCATCGTGCCCCTCGTGTACAACGGGAAGGCCCTCGGGCTGATGACCCTCGACAGCACGACCTCCCGCCACTACTTCACGAGCAAGGAAATCAACGTCGTGAGCGGCATCGGCAACCAGGTCGCGACGGCTGTGGAGAATGGGCGCCTGCAGCAGGAATCCCATCGCGTCTTCCGCAAGCTGGAGGACCTGGTGGAGAGTCTGGCCGACGCCGCGGTCAAGGTGGACGGCGAGATGCGGGTCCGGGGACTCTCCCCCCCGAGTGTGAAATTCCTGGGCTGGAAGGAGGAGCAGCTGCGAGGGAAGCCCTGGGCACGCGCCCTGAAGCCCAAGGATGACCGGGGGCGGCTGCTCGCGGAGATGGACTTCGTGGGCAAGAAACCCCTCGTGAACGGGGAGATGTCGGAGGGGTTGAAGGCCTTCTTCACGAAGGCCAACGGGACGAAGGTGTACTGTCACATCCGTGCCCTCGCCCTTCGGGGGCGCGGGGAGCAGCCTTCCCGGCTCTACTTCGTCTTCAACAAGGCGCCGATTCCCAAGAAGAAGAGAGTGACTCCCAAGAAAAAGGCGGCCGGCCCGAAGAGGAAGTCAGTGATCCCGAAGAAGAAGGCGGCCGGCCCGAAGAAGCGGCAGCCGTCCAAGGGCGGGAGGGGGTCGCGCAAGAAGGCCGCCAAGGCCCGGTCCTAGGGCCTTCGCCTAGGGCAGGCCGAGCCCTATTCCTTTCGCTCCTGGACGAGCTCCACCATCTCCTCGCGCTCCCGCAACTTCCGGAGCTCCTGGGCGTCGATGATGGGGACCCCGCGCAGGCTGATCTTCTCGCGCCGAGCCACGAACATGATGGGCTCCTTCTCCACCACCTTGGACAGGTTGGCCACGACCTCCGCCTTGCGGCGGAGGGTGCGTTCCTGACTCTCCATGCCCGCGAGAAAGAGAATCGCCTCGTCCTTCGTGATGGCGTCGAAGGGGGATCGCTTGGTGAGGAATACGTCGTACCCCAGCTTGGTGAGGAGCGCCCGAATCACCCCGTGGAAGTCCTTGGCCGGGGAGGCACGGCGCGTTCGGCTCTCCTCCTTATGGAAGGCGAAAGGATCCAGGGGAACCACGAGGGGCTCGTTGAGGAACTCCTCCAAACGAGAGGCCGCCTCCATGGTGGCGCTCATGCCCTCTAGGTACATCTGGATCGTGCGTCGGGAGACGTGGGCCACCTCGGCCATCTGCCCCAGGGAAACGCCCATCTCCTCCCGGAACCGACGCAGCACATCGGAGTTGAGGCGCACGTAGAGCCCCCCGGGGGCCGAGAAGATGAAAGGAGGAACGCCCTCCTCCAAGAACTCCTGCAACGTCTTGGGGGTGGCGATGGGGATGCCGAAGCGCGAGTAGACGACGCCCTCCTGGAGGGCCCCGCTGCTGCTCTTCAGACCCACCAGGAGGGTCGCGGCGCCGAGGCTGTAGGCGATCGCCCTCAACTCGCGGGCGGCGTCCTGGCCGAGGGCATCCACGTTCAGAAGGACCTTGACCAGGAGCAGCACGTCGTCGCGACGGGCGGCGAGATCGAAGCTCAGCCCGCGGCTCCAATGCTGCTCAC